>NZ_JBCPGE010000013.1:0-98285 GCF_040914025.1 Ruminococcus sp. RTP21484sp1_RTP21281st1_A8_RTP21281_210402 | reverse complement strand
CGTTGCGCCGGCGAGTGAGCAATCACCATTGTCCGAATGCGTCCGCCTTGAACAACTTTCAACACACTAAATAGCAAAACGGTGTTTCAATACCTATGCATTGAAACACCGTATTTTCTATAGTGATTTATGAATTATGAGAGAACCTCGTTCTTCAGCTCATCTCCATTGATATAAGCCTGCGCATTCTCCATAGTTGTCTCTGCAATGTTAGTGAGCGCTTCTTCTGTAAAGAATCCCTGATGGGAGGTCATGGTTACGTTCGGGAAGGAGAGAAGCCTCTGGATCAAGGAAGTCTGCATGATGCTCTCAGACAGATCCTCGAATACGTAATCAGATTCCTCCTCATAAACATCCAGACCAACTGCGAAGAACTTGTGGTCACGGATACCGGAAATCAGATCCTCCGTCTTGATAAGACCGCCACGGGAAGTGTTTACAAGGATAACTCCGTCCTTCATCTGGGCAATTGTCTTTTCGTTGATAATATGTTTGGTTTCGTCAGTAAGCGGGCAGTGCAGGCTGATCAGATCACTGGTAGCCAGCAACTCATCAAGAGAAACGTATTCCAGGAAGTCAAGATTCTTGTTTGGGAAAAGATCATATGCAATGACCCGCATTCCAAATCCCTTGCAGATTCTTGCCATAGCCTGACCAATTTTACCAGTACCGATAATACCAGCTGTTTTCTTGTAAAGGTTCACGCCCATAAGACCGCTTAAAGTAAAGTTGTTCTCACGGCATTTGATGTAAGCCTTGTGAGTGTGACGGTTAGCTGTAAGCGCCAGCGCCATTGCGTGCTCTGCAACAGCCTCGGGAGAGTAACCTGGTACACGCAGAACTTTCATGCCATATTTGTGGGCTGTCTTAAGATCCACGTTATTGTAACCAGCGCAGCGCATAAGGATCAGTTTTACACCCTGCTGATGTAATTCTTCAATAACAGGAGCGCCAAGGTCTGCATTTACAAAAGCACAGATGGCTTCATAACCTTTTGCAAGAGAAGCGGTCTCCTCATGGATATTTGCTTCAATAAATTTAATCTTAATATCTGGAAATTCAGGTAAAAGTTTTTCAAAAAACTGCTCGTCATAATTTTTGGTTCCGTAAAATAAAATTTTCATTATTTCTGGCTCCTTTCTTGTGGCAGCCGCTCTTTTGTCTGGGCTGTTCACCTTCGCTTTGTTTGTTTTAGTGTTCCTCAACTTACAGTGGGATTATACGTTATTTTTTTGAAGAAAAAAAGAGGAAAACGGAAAGTTTTTTAACTTCGTCGAAATCGTTAAAAGAATATCAATATAGAAATGAGATTAAAACGAATTTTAAAATTGCACAGAAATTAATACATGGTAAAATGTGCAATATGTATATTTAAAAAGAAAATACAAGCATATAATCTGGCAAAGTATGACAGTTGCACTAAACTAACATTGACTATTATTTAACATAAAATAATAGGAATGTACATCTAAACAGGCAAAAAAACAGGAACCTAAATGGAAAAATGGTTACTGCTCACTCCGTTCACAGTAACGAAAAATGTTCTCATTTAAGTTCCTGAGGTTTAGATTATTCCCCTAACCTATACAGATCCTCATAAAATTCCGGATAAGAAATCTTCACACAGTCCCACCCCTTAATAGAGAGTGGTCCATCACAGAGCAGTCCGGCAACAGCGAAGGACATAGCCACTCTGTGATCCAGGTAAGAGTCAATCTCTGCCCCATGCAGTGGTTTTCCCCCATGAATGATCATGCCGTCATCTGTAGGTGTAATGTCCGCACCCATGCGGGAAAGATTCTCTGCCATAACCAGAATACGGTCTGATTCTTTTACTTTAAGTTCTTTTGCATCCTTGATCACAGTAGTTCCCTCTGCGAAAGCCGCCATAACTGCAATCATCGGAATCTCGTCAATAAGAGTCGGAATGATTTCCCCGCCCACTGTTGTACCATGAAGAGAACTGGCGCGGACAAGAAGGTCAGCAGTAGGTTCTCCATCCATATTAACATTTAGCAGGGTAATGTCTGCGCCCATGTCCTTACACACACGGAGCAGTCCGTCTCTTGTGGGATTGATTCCCACATTCTTCAGAAGAATCTCACTGCCTGGCACCAGAAGTCCGGCAGCGATGAAATAAGCAGCAGAAGAAATATCCCCAGGTACTGTAATTTCTCTGGCAAAAAGAGATGGTTCCGGAGCAATGGAAGCGGTAGTTCCCTCAGAAGTTACACGAGCTCCAAAATAGTTTAACATGATTTCTGTATGGTTCCTGGAAAGAACCGGTTCGGTGACGCTGGTAATTCCGTCAGAATACATTCCTGCCAGAAGTACACAGGATTTTACCTGAGCAGAAGCAACTGGGGAATCATAGTGAATGGCCTTCAGAGGATGACCTGTGATCCGAAGGGGAACACAGTTATTTCCCTTTATGCTTGCAATATCAGCGCCCATGGAAAGGAGAGGCGTCATGATCCGTTTCATGGGACGGCTCTGGATAGAGTCATCGCCGGTAAGCTCCGATACAAAATTTTGTCCTGCAAGAATACCGGAAATCAGGCGGGTAGTTGTGCCACTGTTTCCAACATCCAGAATATCAACAGGGGCAGATAATCCGTGGAGTCCTTTTCCATGAACCAGGATTTCTCCGCTGTTATTCTCAATATCAATGCCCATTTTGCGGAAACAGGAGATGGTGGAAAGGCAGTCAGCTCCTTCCAGAAAATGGGTGATCTTTGTGGTTCCTTTGGCAAGGGAACCGAACATGACGGCACGGTGGGAGATGGATTTGTCGCCTGGGACTGTAAGTTCTCCGTGGAGATTTGTAAGTTTTTTTATTTCCATAATAATCGTTCCTTAAATATAAAGTTTCATACAGCAAAAACGAGTATCGGCTATATTACTTATAAAGAATTAGACGAGTCAATATGGCGGTTACTTCATATTTGCTGTATTGATACAGAGTTTGTATGAAAAATTAATTGTGATGTATCCAATAAACAACTGCCGGTGCGCAGGTTATCGCTCATAAACAATATAATTGCGCTTTTTCAAAAGTGCAATGGCCCGTTCCATAGCGTCTTCTTCATAAAATTCGATTTTCAGAACGCCCTGCTCGAATTCGCGGTTGTGGATGATGCCGATGTTTTTAATGCTGATCTTATCCATGGCAAGGATGGTGGCAATGGTAGCGATTCCGCCGGCCTCATCTGCAATATCCAGATAAAGCACATAAGCCTTGCGGATAGGACCATTATCCACAACATCAATGGAATCACGGTAATCCCTGGAGCTTGCAAACATCTGATAAATAGCATCTGCCTCCTTCCCATCTGTAGCACAGTTGTCTACAGAACAGCGGATCTGGATCAGCATGCGGATGTAGTCGTCCAGAACATTGGAAATGTTCTCATGGTTTTCCATGCAGATCTGCTGCCACATAACGGGAGAGGAGGAGGCAATCCTTGTAATATCGCGGAAACCGCCTGCTGCGATGGTCTTCATATATTCGGCATCGTTGTCCAGAGTTTTTACCAGATTTACAAGGGCGGAAGCAATAATATGGGGCAGATGGCTTACACCTGCTGTAATAAAATCATGCTCTTCAGCTGTAAGCACCATAGGGATAGCACCAAGAGAACTGATCAGCTCTGTAAAATCTGAAATATATTCCAGTCCCACTTCCCCACCCGGGGTAAGAATATAGTATGCATTTTCCAGAATGCGCTCGTTGGAATGGTCGAAACCGGTTTTCTCAGAACCGGCCATAGGGTGACCGCCGATAAAGCAGTCTGTCATTCCCAGCTCCTCCACCTTCTGATGGATGATTCCCTTTACACTTCCCACATCTGTGATAATGCAGCCTGGCTGGCGGATCTCTTTCAGATATGCAAGGCACTCCAGGTTGATCTCTACCGGAGCACATAAAAATACATAATCACAGGATCCAAAGCGTGGATCCTTCATTTCCTCACAGACACCATCTATAATGCCGGTGCTGATGGCAGAGGCAAGTGCTTCCTTACTGCGGTTATAGGCCAGAATGTGGAAATCCGGATGGTACTTCCGGATGGCCTTGGCGATAGAGCCGCCGATCAGACCGAGACCGATAAAACCGATTGTCTTCATAATATAATGTCGTTTCCTTTCCTTCGTTAAAGTGAAAAATTATCTTATGATATTGTACGAGATTCCTCGCAAATTGTCAATTCCTACAGAAATGACAAAATAATCTAAACTTTTTTGAAAAAAGACCGTCAAAATCCCAGAAAATACTTGAAATTCTTCTGAATATTTAGTAAAATATGAACATATTAGACAAACAGGGAGGTATTACATATGGACGTTTTTAGAACTGACCGAATCAGAAATGTAGTGCTGTTAGGACACGGCGGTGCTGGAAAGACAACTCTGGCAGAAGCAATGGCATATCTTGCCGGCTTGACCAACCGTTTAGGCCGTGTAGAAGATGGCAATACAGTCAGTGATTATGATAAAGAAGAAATCAAACGACATTTCTCTATCACTACATCTCTGATTCCGGTCCCGTGGCAGAAGAACAAGGTAAACATTCTGGACACTCCCGGATATTTTGACTTCGTAGGAGAAGTTGAGGAAGCTGTCAGCGCTGCAGACGCAGCAATCATCGTAGTATCAGGTAAGGCAGGGGTACAGGTTGGTACCCAGAAGGCATGGAATCTCTGCGAGAAGTATAAACTTCCGCGAATGATTTTCGTTACCGATATGGACGTGGACGATGTAAGCTACCGTAAGGTAGTAGATCAGCTTACCGAGCTTTATGGCAAGAAGATTGCCCCGCTGCATTTCCCGATCCGTGAGGATGGCAAGTTCGTGGGATATGTTAACGTTGTGAAGCAGGCCGGAAGAAAATATATCGACAAGGGACAGAAGGAAGAGTGCGAGATTCCTTCTTATCTGGATGAGTATCTTGAGAAGTATCATGATATCCTGATGGAATCTGTAGCAGAGACCAGCGAGGAATTCATGGATCGTTATTTTGAGGGAGACGAGTTCTCCGTTACAGAAGTTTCCGCAGCACTTGCCGCCAATGTACAGGATGCAAGCATTGTTCCGGTATGCATGGGATCCCCGATCAATCTTCGCGGCGTATCCAACCTTCTGGACGACATCTGCGGATATTTCCCAAGCCCGGACAAACGTTCCTGCAACGGTATTTCCCAGAAGACCAACGAGATTTTTGAAGCAAATTACGATTTCGCCAAAGCAAAATCAGCATATGTATGGAAATCCATCGTGGATCCATTCCTTGGCAAGTATTCCCTGATCAAGGTTTGCTCCGGTGTTATTAAATCTGATGATACTCTTCTCAATGTTGAGAAAGGCACAGAAGAGCGTCTTAACAAATTATATGTTCTTCAGGGTTCCAAGCCTATCGAAGTTCCAGAGCTCCATGCAGGTGATATCGGTGCAATTGCCAAATTAGTCAGTGTTCAGACTGGTGACAGCCTTGCCACCAAGGCGAATCCGGTTCTTTATCCGAAAGCAATTCTTTCCACACCTTATACCTATAAGAGATTTAAGGCTGTGAACAAGGGCGATGAGGATAAGATTTCCCAGGCTCTTGCCAAGATCATGAGCGAAGACAGGACTGTTCGTGTTGAGAACGATGGTGCTAACCGTCAGAGTCTGATCTATGGTATGGGCGATCAGCATCTTGATGTTATTGTCAGCATGCTGAAAGAGCGTTATAAAGTTGATGTAGAGCTTTCCAAACCGAAGGTTCCATTCCGTGAGACCATCCGCAAGAATTCTGACGTAGAAGGCAAACATAAGAAACAGTCCGGCGGACATGGACAGTATGGACATGTTAAGATGCGTTTTGAGCCGTCTGGCGATATGGAGACTCCATACGTATTTGAGCAGGTTGTTGTTGGTGGTGCAGTTCCGAAGAACTACTTCCCGGCAGTTGAGAAGGGCCTTCAGGAATGCGTTCAGAAAGGACCTCTTGCAGCATATCCGGTAGTTGGTGTAAAGGCTACTCTTTATGATGGATCTTATCATCCGGTAGATTCCTCAGAGATGGCATTTAAGATGGCTACCATCCTTGCATTCAAGAAAGGCTTCATGGATGCTTCTCCGGTACTGTTAGAGCCAATCGTTTCCATGAAGGTTACAGTTCCAGATAAATATACAGGTGACGTTATGGGCGATCTGAATAAGCGCCGCGGCCGTGTTCTTGGAATGAATCCGGATCATAACGGAAATACCATTATTGAAGCTGACGTTCCTCTTCTTGAGATTTATGGATATTCCACAGATCTTCGTTCCATGACTGGTGGAAGTGGTGACTTCTCCTACGAGTTTGCCCGCTATGAGCAGGCTCCTGGTGATATCCAGCAGAAAGAGATCGAAGCAAGGGCAAGTAAGGTTGACGCTGCTGATGAATAAGTAGTATAATGAGACGGAGAATTTCTTGAAGAAGTTCTCCGTCTTTTATGATGGAAGTTCATATGAGGAAAGAAGGAGGAATATTATGAACAGAAAAACAATCAAAAAGATTATGCTGTTTTTACTTGCTTTTATGCTTGTATTTCCGGTTTATTCATTTGGAAAAGCAGAGGCAGTTCAGGCAGCAGCATTAAAAGCACCGAAGCTTTCCAAGGTGGTACGTGTAAACAAAAGTGTTAAAATTACCTGGAAAAAGAGTAAAGGCGCTTCCGGCTACTATGTTATGCGTAAGACAGAAAATAGTTCCTGGAAAAAAATCAAAACTGTGAAAGGCGGTTCCAAAACATCTTACACAGATAAAAAAGTGAAGAGTGGAACTACATACTACTACACAGTAAAAGCCTACAAAGGAAAGAAAGTAAGTTCCTATAACAAAAAAGGACTGAAAATTGTTTATGAGGTGCCAACCACAACGAAACCGGATACTGCCGGCGGAAATACCACGGCAACAGGTTCCACTGTTGCAAATACAGCTTCCGAATATACCATTGAAACGGATATGGTACTTTCTGGTTCCGGTTCCGGTTACCATGCGAAGCTGGTTGCCTGCACGGCGACCTCTGCAGTAAGCTTTGGTATCCAGTATGACAAGCATGCAAGAGCTCCCTATACAGGTAAGGCATGGTTCATGATCGAGAATGTAGCCCACAATGGTGCAGGCGGTCAGAATTATATCTGGGTTCAGAAAGCGGCCAGAGATAAGACTTACCATGTAATGCTGACTGTGAAAAAAGACGGAACCTGCAGCTGCTACATCAACGGCAAACTTGCCAAAACAGTTAAAAACAGCAGTCTTGCAAACACAACTGTCTATCTTCGCGTAGAGGGTTCTGCAAGATTAAACGGAGATTCTGTAAATGCCACATTCAGCAATATTGAATTGAAGGCTGACGGCAAATATTATGCAGATAAGATCTGGGGTACGCATGACTTCACAACCAATAAGGGAATCAAGGCAGATGCTTCCGGATATGCAGCTTCCAAGAGAGTGACGATCAAAGGAAAAGTAAAAGGACTGGCAAGTGGTCAGGACTGGGATAGTGCATACGAGCAGGTATCCGGAATCATTCAGTTTGTGAACTGATAGAATGAGATATAGTAGAATGACAAATTATTCTAAATGGACATGCTGCTGCAAGTGACATCACTATATATGAAATAAAAACAGCATTCAGACAGAATTATGAAGAAGTATATTCTGTCTGGATGCTGTTTTATTTATAAAATAATAATCTTAATATAGCATTTACAGGATCTTAGTTGTCCATTTACTGCAGTCCCACACCTGTGAAACCACATCCTGATAAAATTCCGGCTCATGGCAGATGAGAAGCACACTTCCGCGGTATTCCTTTAGTGCCTCCTTCAGAGCCTCTTTTGCATCCACATCCAGGTGGTTGGTAGGCTCGTCAAGAAGAAGGACATTTGTCTCTTTGTTTACCAGCTTGCAAAGGCGGACCTTGGCCTGCTCACCGCCGGAAAGCACACGGACCTGACTCTCAATATGTTTGGTGGTGAGACCGCATTTTGCAAGTGCGGAGCGGACTTCATACTGGGTATAAGATGGGAATTCTGCCCAGATCTCATCAATACAGGTAGTTTTGTTGTCACCTTTTACTTCCTGCTCAAAATATCCGATCTGCAGATTGTCCCCTAATTCCCTGGTTCCCTTTAATGATGGGATCAGACCAAGAATACTTTTCAGAAGTGTGGTTTTTCCAATTCCGTTGGCACCTACAAGCGCGATTTTCTGGCCTCTTTCCATGGAAAGGGTGAGAGGGCGGGAAAGGGGCTCGTTATATCCGATCACAAGATCCTTTGTCTCGAAGATGTATTTGCCTGGGGTGCGTCCCTGTTTGAAATGAAACTCCGGTTTTGGTTTCTCGGCAGCCAGTTCGATCACGTCCATTTTGTCCAGCTTTTTCTGGCGGGACATTGCCATATTTCTGGTGGAAACCCGGGCCTTGTTTCTGGCAACGAAATCCTTCAGTTCGCTGATTTCCTGCTGCTGGCGGCGGTAAGCTGCCTCTAATTGAGCCTTTTTCACTTCATAGACTTCCTGGAAGTGGTCATAATCGCCTACATAACGGTTTAGCTCCTGATTTTCCATATGATAAACGATATTGATCACATCATTGAGAAACGGAATATCGTGGGAAATAAGGATAAAAGCATTCTCATATTCCTGAAGATAGCGTTTCAGCCATGCAATGTGTTCTTCATCCAGATAGTTGGTGGGCTCATCCAGAAGAAGAATATCTGGTTTCTCCAGAAGCAGCTTGGCAAGGAGCACCTTGGTACGCTGTCCGCCGCTGAGATCTGTGACATCACGGTCAAGCCCAAGATCCAGAAGACCAAGTGCCCGGGCAACCTCTTCTACCTTGGAATCAATTACGTAGAAGTCGTGCATGGTCAGGGTATCCTGGATAGTTCCCAGTTCCTCCATAAGAACTTCCATTTCTTCCGGGGAGGCTTCACCAAGGGAATCACAGATGGTATTCATTCGTTCTTCCAGTTCAAAAAGCCAGGAAAAAGCAGATTTCAGCACGTCGCGGATAGTCATGCCAGGAGCGAGGACAGAATGCTGGTCCAGATAACCTACACGGACATTTTTTGCCCACTGGATCTTGCCCTCATCTGGCATCAGTTTATCAGTTACAATATTGAAGAAGGTGGATTTTCCCTCTCCGTTGGCGCCTACCAGGCCAATATGTTCTCCTTTTAAAAGGCGGAAGGAAACATCATGGAAAATGGCTCTGTCACCAAAGCCGTGGGTAAGGTGTTCAACATTTAAAATACTCATAGATAACTCCTGTTCTTAAATCAGAGCGTGTTTGAAACAGGCTCCGGTGTATATAGATAGCAGCTTGCGGTTTGCAGAGCAGCCGTTTTGCAAATTCAGAGCTGTATGCAAAATGCAAAGAGGGAAAAACTGTTACAATCAGGATAACTGCTGGATTCCTGCAATATCTGGTGAAGCCATCAGAGAATAGTTTGTATAATAAACTACAAATCCCGGTTTGGCTCCAGCTGGCTTTTTCACATTCTTTTTCTGGAGATAATCAATCTCTACCTTTGGTGCAGTGCGTCCCTTGGAATAAAAGGCTGCAAGATTTCCTGCTTCTTCAAAGGTGCGGTCCGGAAGTGTGCCGTCTTTTGTCTTTACCACAACATGGGAGCCCGGCATCTTTTTGGCATGGAACCACCAGTCATTTCCTGTGGCAAATTTAAAGGTCAGCTCATCATTCTGGTAGTTGTTTTTTCCTACATAAATATCGTAGCCATCACTGGAAACATAATGGAAGGGTTTGGATTTCACCTGCATTTTGGCACCTTTTTTGTTTCCGTAGTGGCGCTTCACATAGCCGTATTCCATAAGCTCTTCCTTGATCTGGGAAAGGTCGCTCTCCTCAGCGGCAATGTCCAGGGCATTGGAGATGGATTCCAGATGTTCGATCTCGCTGGTGGTATCTGCAATCTGAACCTCCAGAGCTTCCTGGGTACGCTTCAGCTTGCCGTAACGATCGAAATACTTCTTGGAATTCTCCTGGGGGGTCAGGGTAGGATCAAGAGGAATGGTGATTTCTTCTCCATTATAATAGTTCACAGCCTTAAAGGATTTACAGCCTTCTTCCAGACCGTAGCCGTAGGTGTTGATCAATTCGCCGTAAACCTTGTATTTGTCCTTTTTTTCAGTGTCTTTCATCTGCTTCTGCTGAAGGCTTAATTTTTTTCGGTTTCGGTCAAGGGCAGTCTGGACGATCTTTCGGAGGTCCGCAGATTTCTGACGGATACGGGTGATCACGTCGCGGGAGGCATAATAGGTTTCCAGCATCTCTGACACAGATTCAAAGGTCCGGGTGGTGAAGCCTTCTCCATATTGGGAAAAAGGAAGAACACCGTACTCAACCGGCTCGTCCCCTTTGAAAACAATAACCGGGGTAAATTCTTCCCTCCGGATCTGTTCCATTAAACGGGTGAATTCTGTATAAAGCTGCTCTCTGGTATTCCCATCTAATGTCTGGACATCATCATTTCCATCAATGGAAGCGCGATAGCAAAGCTCCTGAGCCATTACCGGGCTGAAACCGGTAAGCGTCTGATAGAGAGCTTTGGAGACAGCATTGGATCTGCCACATACTTTTTCCATGAAATCCTCTCTGGAAATGGTAAGAGGATCCAGCTTGTCCTGAGTGTGGGGGATGAAATAAGGACGTCCTGGCAGAACTTCACGTACAGAACTTACGTTGCAGGATACGTGCTTGATACTATCCAGGATCATATTATTATCATCACAGAAGATAATGTTGCTGTGCTTTCCCATCAGTTCCATAATGAGAACCTTATGGCATACATCACCAAGTTCGTTCAGGTGCTCCAGCTCAAATTCTACAACACGCTCCAGACCAGGCTGGCGTATCGCAGTGATCCTGGCGCTTCCGATGTGCTTGCGGAGAAGCATGCAAAAATTAGGAGCAGTCAAAGGGCTGATCCGGTTTTTGCCTGTAAAATAGATCAGAGGCAGGGAGGCGCTGGCGGAGAGAAGCAGACGCTTCTGACCATTTGCACCTTTTCCGGTGATCAGCAGTTCGTCACTTTCCGGCTGGGCAATTTTGTTAATGCGTCCCCCGGAGAGATTTTTATTTAATTCAGAAACCATTGCAGCAATGGTAATTCCGTCAAAAGCCATAAAAAACTCCTTTCTGTTGACAGGTTACCGGTCGCTCCGTGACCAGTAACCGTGACATGCAGACTTTATTATAACAGCAAAAAAAGGATTTGACTAGGGTTTTAGAATGAACTATAATAAATCTGTATGCGTAGGCAACTGTGAACGGTAACCTGCGTAGAGTTATTGCCTGAATATCAGAGACGATTCTGTTATGCGGAATGGTACTCTTTTCAGACAGTATTCGGAATAAAAATAAAGAAAGAGATTACTATGATAAAAAGTATGACCGGCTTTGGAAGGGCCGAGGTGATTACAAAAGAGCGGAAAATCACCGTTGAGTTAAAATCCGTCAATCACAGATATCTGGATCTGAGTATCAAAATGCCAAGGAAGCTGGTTTTCCTTGAGGGCGCGATCCGGAATCTTATGAAGACCTATATGCAGCGTGGTAAAGTGGATGTGTTTATCACATATGAGGACTACACCTTAAGCTGTGGCGCACTGAAGTATAATAAGGAGCTTGCAGGAGAATATCTTGCATATATCCGTCAGATGGCAGAGGAATTTGGCCTTGAGAACGATGTGAAGGCAGGAGCTCTTTCCCGTTATCCGGACGTGCTGACTATGGAGGAGCAGTCTGTAGATGAGGACGCATTATGGGCAGTTCTGGAAGCACCGCTTCGTGAGGCCTGCGAGAAATTTGCCCAGTCCCGTGCAAGAGAGGGAGAGAATCTGAAGAACGACCTGATCGCCAAGCTGGATGCTCTTGATGAGAAGGTAAGTCAGGTAGAAGCCCGCTCTCCGGAGGTTGTGGATTCTTACAGAGAGAAGCTGGAAGCCAAGGTTCATGAGCTTCTGGAGGATTCTCAGATCGAAGATTCCCGTATTGCAGCAGAAGTTGTCCTGTTCTCCGACAAGATCTGCAACGATGAGGAGACTGTTCGTCTCCACAGCCATATCCAGGGAATGAAGAAGATGCTGGAGGAGAAGGAAGGCATCGGACGCAAGCTTGATTTTATGGCACAGGAGATGAACCGTGAGGCAAATACCATTTTGTCGAAATCAAGTGATCTGATTATCTCCAATATAGCAATTGATCTGAAGACAGAGATTGAGAAGATCAGAGAACAGGTTCAGAATGTGGAGTAACCTAGTACATCGTTTTCGAAATAACTATACCACTCACTTGTCTGTGAATCCGATTGCACAGGTATAAAAGCCTCGGCGTAGCCCGCTACACCTGCGTTTTTATACCTGCACACTCGAATCCACATCCTACGTGATTGGTATAGTTATTTACGAAGCGATGTACTAGAGAATCAAAGACGTAAGCTTTCCTTATTGACAGAAGGGTGAAAACATGGCAAAATTAATCAATATCGGATTCGGCAATGTGGTGAATTCCCAGAAAATCGTAGCTGTGGTAAACCCGGATGCCGCTCCGGTGAAACGAATGGTTCAGAGTGTGAAGGGTTCCAATTCCCTTGTGGATGCCACTCAGGGAAGAAAGACCAAGTCCGTGATCGTTACTTCAGACCACATTCTGATATTATCTGCGATCCAGCCGGACACGATCGCTCGCAGATTTGCAGAAGTTATAGAAAATAAGGGAGAGGGCCATGAGTAGAGGAGTTTTGGCAGTTGTTTCCGGATTTTCCGGAGCAGGAAAAGGCACCATTATGAAAAGCCTGATGGCGAAGTACGACAATTACGCATTGTCTGTATCTGCCACCACCAGAAACCCCAGACCAGGGGAAGAAGACGGAAGAGAATACTTTTTCCGCACAAAAGAAGAATTTGAGGAAATGATCCGTCAGGATCAGCTGATCGAATATGCCCGGTACGTGGAGAATTACTACGGCACACCTAAGGCTTATGTGGAGGAGCAGTTGTCAGCAGGCCGGGATGTGATCCTGGAGATCGAGATTCAGGGAGCCCGCAAGATCAAGAAGAAATTCCCGGAAGCTGTGCTGGTATTTGTAACAGCGCCCTCCATGGAGGAACTGAAAGAGCGTCTTGTTGGAAGAGGCACTGAGACTGCGGAAGTGATCCACCAGCGTCTTGCAAGAGCTGCACAGGAGGCAGAAGGAGTTGACGAGTACGACTATCTGCTGGTGAATGACCAGCTGGAGGATGCTGTAGACAGGCTTCATAATATTATTCAGAGCGAACATTTCGCCATGAGGCGAAACCTTGGTTTTATCCATGAGATCCAGGCACAGGCAGCAAAGTTTGTGGAAGAATAATCCAAATAAAGAGCAGATGAAACTGCCATAAAATGAAATATTGATTTGCAACTTTATTCGCGAAAATACAGTTTGAAGCTGCGAATCTTTATAAAAATTATAACAATAATCACAATTTTTGAAAGGAGTATATATATGATCCATCCATCTTATTCTGAGTTAATCGAAGCAATCAATACCAACAATGAGGACGACGATGAGAGCATGGTGCTCAACAGCCGTTATTCCCTGATTCTTGCTACAAGCAAGCGTGCGCGTCAGCTGATCGGCGGTGCAAAGCCGTTGGCAGATAATGTTAAAGGCAAGAAACCTCTTTCTATCGCAATTGACGAGTTATATCACGGAAAGGTTAAGATCCTTCCAGGTAAACATGAGGAAGAGGATTTAGCAGAGATCGCAGGACATTCTGCAGAGGAGATTGCTGCTGAAGAACCTGCAGCTGCAGTTGATCCTGCTGAGTCTGAGGAGAGTGCAGAATAATATGAAATTACTGTTCATTTCCCTTGGATGTGATAAGAATCTGGTAGATTCTGAGGAAATGCTTGGAATGCTTGCTGCAGACGGACATGAGATCGTTGATGATGAGGACGAAGCAGAGGTCATTATTGTCAATACCTGCTGTTTTATCGGTGATGCCAAAGAAGAAAGTGTAAATACCATTCTTGAAATGGCAGAGAAGAAAAAGGCAGGTACCTGCAAGGTGCTGATCGTTACCGGCTGCATGGCACAGCGTTACAAGAAAGAAATTTCAGAGGAAATACCTGAAGTGGATGCTATTCTTGGTACAACCTCTTACGGCGATATCAGCAAGGCTGTAAAGGAAGCCCGGGCAGGCAGACACTTTGAAGAGTACAAGAGCATTGATTTTCTTCCGGATATTTCCGGTAAGCGTATGTTGACCACAGGTGGACATTTTGCATATCTGAAAATTGCAGAAGGCTGTGACAAGCATTGTACCTACTGTATTATCCCAAGACTCCGGGGCGGCTACAGAAGCGTGCCTATGGAGCTGCTCGTAAAAGAAGCCCGGTCTCTTGCTGAAAAAGGGGTGAAAGAGCTGATTCTGGTTGCCCAGGAGACTACTGTATATGGTAAGGACATCTATGGAAAGAAATCTCTTCATGTCCTTTTAAAGGAGCTTTGCAAAATAAAGGGAATCCGCTGGATCCGTATTTTGTACTGTTACCCGGAAGAGATTTATGATGAGCTGATTCAGACTATGAAGGAAGAGAAGAAGATCTGTCATTATCTGGATCTTCCGATCCAGCATGCAAGTGACCGTGTGCTGAAACGCATGGGCCGCCGTACCACCAAGCAGGAGCTGGTGGATATTATTGGCAGGCTGCGCCGGGAGATCCCGGATATTTTCCTTCGTACAACCTTGATCAGTGGTTTTCCTGGAGAGACACAGGAAGACCACGAAGAACTGATGGAGTTTGTGGATGAGATCGAGTTTGACCGCCTTGGTGTTTTCCCATACTCTGCTGAGGAGGATACCCCGGCAGCCACTATGGAAGATCAGATTCCGGAGGAGGTCAAGGAAGCCAGACGCGATGAGATCATGGAACTTCAGCAGGAAATTTCTCTTGAAAAGGGTGAGAGCCGCGTTGGTCAGGTGCTGACTGTTATGATCGAGGGCAAAGTATCTGGAGAGAGTGCGTACATTGGACGTACTTACGGAGATGCGCCGAAGGTCGATGGATATATTTTTGTACAGACCGGCGAACTTCTCATGACAGGAGATTTTGCGAGAGTCCGGGTTACCGGAGCTCTGGAGTACGATTTGATAGGAGAGCTGGAAGATGAATACACCGAATAAACTGACTATTGCCAGAATGATCCTGGTACCGTTTTTTGTATTATTTATTCTGACTGGCTGGGGCGGAGATGCCAACCGCTATATCTGCCTTGCTATTTTTGTAGTGGCAAGTATTACGGACTGGTTTGATGGTCATCTTGCCCGCAAGAATAATCTGGTTACCAATTTTGGTAAATTCATGGATCCTCTTGCTGACAAGCTTCTTGTTTGTTCTGCACTGATCTGCATGATCGAGCTTGACCGCCTGCCGGCATGGTTCGTGATCATTATCATTGCAAGAGAATTTATTATCAGTGGCTTCAGACTGATCGCTGCCGAGAACGGCGTTGTCATCGCTGCAAACTACTGGGGCAAATTTAAAACTGTATCCCAGATGGTCATGATCATTCTTCTGATCCTGAACTTTGGGGGAGTTTTTGAAATACTGACACAGATTTTTGTATGGGTATCACTTGCTCTGACGGTGATTTCTCTGATCACGTATATTGTGCAGAATAAGAATGTAATTTCCATGCAGGAATAAAATAGTCACTGCCCGCGGAATGCTTTTGCGTGCAGAGAGTGAGAATATCTGAATGTAAATCAGCCAGCATCTTTGTGAGCAGAGATGTTGGCTGATTTCAAACATGCTCTGGAAAAGAGGTATATATATGATTGCAGAACTTGTAGCTGTAGGAACTGAAATTTTGCTGGGAAATATTGTAAACACCAACAGCGCATATCTTTCTGAGAAATGTGCCCAGCTGGGACTTTCTGTTTACTATGAGTCTGTTGTGGGAGATAATCACGACCGAATGAAAGCTGTGATTGCCTCTGCCCTCGACAGATCTGACGTGGTAATTCTTTCGGGAGGTCTCGGACCAACTGAGGATGATCTGACTAAGGAAGTATGTGCTGAGGTAATGGGACTTCCTCTTTCTGAAGATCCTCATTCCCGTAAGCGTATTGAGCGCTATATGAAGGAATATAAGAAGAATCATCCGGACAGACGTGTGACCTCCAATAATTATAAGCAGGCGCAGGTTCCGGAAGGCGCTATTGTGCTTGATAACCACAACGGTACAGCACCTGGTCTGATCCTTGAGAAAAACGGTAAGACTGCCATTCTTCTTCCGGGACCGCCTAATGAGCTGATCCCTATGTTTGAGGAGTCTGTTTTCCCATACCTTCGCAAGAAACAGCCGGAGATCATCTGCTCCCAGGTTGTGAAGATCTGTGGAATCGGTGAGAGCCAGGTGGCTGCCGATATCCAGGATATGATCGAGGCCCAGACAAATCCAACTCTTGCCCCATATGCAAAGACAGGAGAGGTTCATCTCCGTATTACAGCCAAGGGTGAGGATGAGAAATCCTGCAAGAAGCTGATCAAACCTGTAGTAAAGGAACTTCAAAAGCGATTCGGCAAAAATGTATTTGCCCTGGATGCGGACAAAACGCTGGAAGAATCTGTTGTGGATCTGCTGAAGGAGAAAGAATTAACTCTGTCTCTTGCAGAATCCTGTACAGGTGGTGCCATTGCTGCCCGCATTGTAAATGTTCCAGGTGCTTCCCAGGTGTTTACCCATGGATTTGTTACTTACAGCAACCGTGCCAAGAGAGAATGTCTTGGAGTGAAGAAATCCACATTGAAAACAGTGGGAGCTGTTTCTGCAAAATGTGCCAAACAGATGGCAAAGGGGGGCTGCGCAGCTTCAGGAGCTGATATCTGTCTTTCTGTTACCGGCCTTGCAGGCCCGGATGGCGGAACCAGTGAGACTCCTGTTGGAACCGTGTTTATGGGTTGCTGCTGCAATGGACATACGATTACCCGGGAATATCATTTTACCGGAAACAGAACCAAGATCCGTCAGCAGGCTGTTGCCAGTGCGCTAGTACTGCTTCGCGAGTGCATGATGGGAGAAGTTGAGGAGTAAGTTTTCTTAATCGCAGAAAATGCTTTACTTCATCATCTTCATCAGGTTTACCACTTTATCAAGCTTTGCACGTTCCCGTGGGCTTTTTCCCATTTTCAAAACCTCAATGATGGTATTGATTTCATTACTGTTAAAGTTCAGACCGGCATTTCTCCCCTGGGAAGCTGCATTCATAATAAATGGCAGCAGATCAGAGGGAGATTTTCCGGCTCCTTGCCGGGCCATCTGCTGGAGCATGTCAAGCTTGTTTTTGTCGATACCTGCAAGCTTTGGATTATCCTGCCAGTTGTCATCCATATGGAATCATTCCTTTCTTATATAGTAATGCTGCCAATTGGCGACATGTCCGTTTTGAATGAAATTTTTCTGTTTTTACTGTCGTTCTTCTTCGCAATTATCTTCTGGAGATGGTTCATTCATCATCCTCAGCATTTCTGCCATGGTCATCATATTGGTGATCTGATCCAGAGTCTTTCGTATATCTCCAAAACAGTAGCGGCGCAGGTCGTTTATGACTTCAAGAGGCTGGGCAGGGGCTGCTGCAGCCTGTATCTGCATGGCTTCTGACGGCTTTGTAAAAAGAGCGACTGTATTGGAAAGTTCCCTGGCTTTTGCAAAAACGGACAGAAACTGTTGCTGCCTGGGTGGAAAATAGGGGATGAGAGCTTTTAACAGCTGTCCCTGGTCAGTTCCCACCATCTGATCCAGAGCTGTCTGGGCAATATATTCCTGATCCATAAAAATCCCTTTTCTATATCTATGTTGTTGTTATTAAAATATGACGACGTTTTGAAAACGGTGAAATCTTCTGCAAATTGTGACGCACATTCTGCAGAAAGCATTTTTCAAACACGCGCTGACATCTGTAACATATTCTATAGCAGGGGGATGTATGAATTTCCCGCAAAGTCAGGAGGGAAAGTTATGAGAAGAGAAAATGAAAAGCTTATTATAGATGGAAATGCCATATACGAGCTGGATCTGGAATGTGTGCGAAAGAAGCAAGGAAAACAGGAAGGAAATGGCAGGTGTGTGGAGCAGTCAGAAGAAAGAAGGCAGTCCGCAAACCATACCGGGGATTAAAGACAATTTGCAGGAGAGAGTTTCTACCCAGAGCGTGGTTGAAAAAGAAACAAGGAAACGTAAGAATGCTTTTAGAATATGCCTGAAAAAGGGGACAGGGGAAAATTCCCGCTGTCCCGATTTTTTTGAAAAGGACTGAGAAGACAGCCCTTTTTCATATGTGGGAAACTCAGATCAGCAGCCGCAGCCATTTCCCCATCCACCGCAGAGAAGCAGAAGGATGATAATGATCCAGCAGCAGTCACCATTTCCGTTGCCACAGCTGTTGTTGCAGCCAATACCGTTGCCGCCGCATGCGCAAAGAAGAATGATGATCCAGAGAATATTGCATCCACAGGAGCCGTTCCCAAAGGAAAGCCCACATCCATTGTCACATCCGCAGCCATTATTACAACCGCAGTTACCACATCCGCAACCGGATCTTTCCTCGCTGCAGCCACAGTTTGTAGCAGCTAAATCACTCATGCTGTTACCTCCAGAAAATGTTTACAGTTCATCATATGGAGGGGACAGGGGGTGTGTGACAAAGCAGTTGACAGAAAAGAGAAATTTGGCTATAATAAACTAAAACGTAATATTTCTGTAATCTTTGAAAAGAATTCGACATAAAATATATAAAACAAGGATTGATTTGTTAAGAATTAAGTCTGCGAAGCAAACGCTGTTTTTTGCGAACAAAGTTCACAGAAAACCCGAGAATTTCAGCGCGAAATCATGCGAATGCATGATTTCTGTGCATCGCGAAGCGTGTTACTGGTCACGGAGTAAACAGTAACTGTTTGTGAAAAGCAGAGGTGGGAAAGCTTCGGAATTAGTCAGGTCAAAGAGAGGAAAATGCTATGATAAAAGAAGAGAGAAACAGAAAGCAAAGTCTGGCTCTGGTGCTGCTTGTGATTGCCACATTATGTACGGTTTTTCTGATGACAAGGGATGTTCAGGCTGCGAAAGCCGGATTTAAGACTATAAACGGCAAGACCTACTACATAACAGCCAGCGGAGCCAAGCAGAAAGGCTGGCTGACTCTGAAAGGCAAGAAATACTATTTTAATAAAAAAACAGGCGTACAGTTAAAAGGCTGGCAAAAAGACAGTAAGGGCAGAAACATCCGGTATTTTACCAAGGGAAAAGGTGTGATGGCCACCGGTTTTCTGAAGAGCGGAACCGTAACCCGTTATTTCAGACCTTCCAATGGTAAGCTTGTCCGCGGCTGGCTGACCTTAAAGGGTAAGAAATATTATTTTACCAGCGGAACCGGCGCTATGGTAAAGGGCTGGCAGACCACAGCTAAGAAAGAGAAACGTTATTTCAAGAGCAATGGTCAGATGCTTACCGGCTGGTTTACAGATTCTAAGGGATATACCCGCTATTTTAATACCAGCACAGGTATTATGTATACCGGACTTAAGACTGTAGATGGAGATATCTATTATTTTTCCAAGACCAGCGGAGTCCGTTATCAGAAAGGCTTTGGCAAGGTCGGAAGCAAGCGGTACTATTTCAGTACCACAGATGGCAAAGCGCAGACCGGCTGGCTGAGTCTGGATGGAAACAGCTATTATTTTGGAACAACAGGCGTGATGTACGTAAACACTACAGCTTCCATTGGAGGAAAGACATACGCGTTTGATTCCAATGGTGTTGCTTCCGAGAAACAGGATACAGGAAAGGATGACAATGACAGCAGTATTACCTTTACCTGGTATGATGAGAAACGTGGCCGCAATTTTACTATTATGAAGGAGCTTAAGAGTCATCCGGGAGTTGCAGATGGAACCAAGTCTGATCTTGATATTCTGGCAGCTGTCTGCGAGGCTGAGGCAGGAGACCAGGGAATTGCAGGTATGAAGGCAGTTGCTCTCTGCCTTTTGAACAGAACTCTGGACAAGGAGTTTCCGTCCAGTGTCCGTTATGTGCTTTACCAGGGAACTACCTTCCCCCAGTATTCAGTCGTGACAAACAACCAGCTGCTGAAACGTCTGAATGGTCAGTTTATTGACCGTGCAAGCGCTTATGAAGCTGCCCAGCAGGCACTTGACAGTTTTAATGCTTATGTGCTGAATGGTACACCGCGTACAGTAAGCGGAATCAAGGCCAAAGATTTTAATTATAAGTATTTTATGATGACTTCTGCATTCTGGAAACAGCCATTGAATTTTAAAAAGGTTGTATATGAGACATACAAGGATCATACATTTTTTGTGGACTGGGTATAAAGGTAGCTATACAGATGTAGAAACAGTATAAATGATAATAGCAAACTTTACCGCGGTGAGTTGCTAAAATACAAAGCTAAAATCCTTGACAAAAACAGACAGCCTTTGTATACTTGCAAGTATTAAATGAGAAAGGCTTTGAAGGGAACAAGTAGCTTTGGAAAGAGCACACAGAGAGCTGCCGGATGGTGAGAGGCGCGTGCAGAGATCCATTGTGAATACATCCCGGAGCTTTGCACTGAACGGTTTTGAAGCGGCAGAGACAGCAGCGGACAGGCGCTTGTGATCGCTTGCAGAAATCCAGTAGGCTGTGACGGGGTGGCATACGTTATCATGCCGGGGTGATAATTCTGAAGAGTATTCGAAGATATTTATTTTTGGACAGTATTGTCTGTGTGGATAATCGTCTGGAAGAAATTTTCAGTATGGTCACTTATCGAGGCAGAAAGTGCGAGCTTTCTGTAAATTTAGGTGGTAACGCGGGACCCGGTTCTCGTCCTAAAGGGGCATGAGAACCGGGCTTTTTATATTTGCAGCGGCTTTTTTCGTGAAGAGAGAATAAGCAGCTCATATATCTATTTTACAGGAGGAAAATAAAATGACAGTTTGGGAAGAACTGAAAGCCAGAGGCCTGATCGCCCAGGTAACAGACGAAGATGAGATTAAAGAAATGGTAAATAACGGAAAGGCAACTTTCTATATTGGATTTGACCCAACCGCAGACAGCCTTCATGTAGGACATTTCATGGCACTTTGCCTGATGAAACGTCTGCAGATGGCAGGGAACAGACCAATCGCCCTTCTTGGCGGCGGAACCGGTATGATCGGTGACCCATCCGGAAGAACCGACATGCGCCAGATGCTGACGAAAGAGACCATCCAGCATAACATTGACTGTTTCAAGAAACAGATGGAGCGTTTCATCGACTTTTCTGATGGAAAGGCACTTATGGTAAACAATGCAGAATGGCTGATGAACCTGAATTATGTGGAGCTTTTACGTGAGGTTGGAGCTCACTTTTCTGTTAACCGTATGCTTACAGCAGAGTGCTACAAACAGCGTATGGAAAGAGGCTTAAGCTTCCTGGAATTTAACTACATGATCATGCAGAGCTATGACTTCTATATGCTGTACCAGAAATACGGCTGCAATATGCAGTTCGGTGGCGATGACCAGTGGAGCAACATGCTTGGCGGTACTGAGCTGATTCGCCGTAAGCTTGGAAAAGACGCATATGCTATGACAATCACCCTTCTTCTTAACTCAGAAGGTAAGAAAATGGGTAAAACACAGTCTGGTGCTGTCTGGCTGGATCCAAATAAGACATCTCCATTCGATTTCTACCAGTACTGGAGAAATGTGGACGACGCAGATGTTATCAAATGCATGAAGCTTCTTACCTTCCTTCCGCTGGAAGAAATCCAGGAGATGGAGAAATGGGAAGGCAGCCAGCTGAACAAGGCAAAAGAGATCCTTGCATTCCAGCTTACCGAGCTTGTTCATGGAACAGAGGAAGCGAAGAAGGCAGAGGCTGGTGCCAAGGCACTTTTTGCAGGCGGAGCTGATACAGAGCATATGCCGACCACTGAGCTTGCAGCAGAGGATTTTGACGAAGAAGGCAATATCGACCTGATCAGCCTTCTTGTAAAATCCGCTCTTGTAACAACCCGTTCCGAGGGAAGAAGAGCCATCGAGCAGGGCGGCGTTTCCGTTAACGGTGAGAAAGTGACGGACATCAGACATGTACTTTCCAAAGACGCTCTCACAGGTGACGGTATTGTCCTTAAGAGAGGAAAGAAGAAATTTAATAAAGTATTTGTAAAATAAGATCATAAAAGGGGACCAGATATGCTCTAAATCTGATCGTTGATGCGAAAACAGATTTTTGTACTGGTCCCCGACTTATGCAAAAAATATTTTGACCGTGATAAAGATATATGCTATCATATAAACCATGCAAGCATTCCAATAAGAGGAATGCACGTTATTGTTCACAGTAACGAAAGTACTTCTTTATTGCGTAGGAGGAGAATTGAAATGAAGAAATACGGAGTAAACGAACTTCGAAAAATGTTTCTGGATTTCATGGAGAGCAAGGGACATCTTGTTCTGAAAAGCTTTCCATTGGTTCCACAGGGCGATAAAAGTGTCCTGCTGATCAATGCAGGAATGACACCACTGAAACCATATTTCACAGGAGCAGAGAAACCACCCCGTACAAGGGTCAGCACATGCCAGAAATGTATCCGTACAGGTGATATTGAGAATGTAGGTAAGACTGCACGTCACGGTACATTCTTTGAAATGCTTGGTAATTTCTCTTTTGGAGATTACTTTAAAAGAGAGGCTATTCACTGGTCATGGGAGTTCCTGACTGAGGTGGTAGGTCTGGATGCCAGCCGTCTTTATCCGTCTGTTTATCTGGAGGATGATGAGGCTTTCGATATCTGGAATAAAGAGATTGGAATTCCGGCAGAGCGTATTTTCAAATTTGGCAAAGAGGATAACTTCTGGGAGCACGGCGCAGGTCCCTGCGGTCCATGTTCCGAGATCTACTATGACCGTGGAGAAAAATATGGCTGCGGCAAGCCGGGATGTACAGTAGGCTGTGACTGCGACCGCTACATGGAAGTATGGAACAACGTATTTACCCAGTTTGAGAATGACGGAAACGGCAATTATACAACTCTGAAACAGAAGAATATTGATACCGGTATGGGTCTCGAGCGTCTGGCGGTTATTGTCCAGGACGTAGATTCCATTTTCGATGTAGATACCATCTGTTCCCTTCGTAACCTGGTAAGCAGGATTTCCGGCAAACCGTATGGGGTACATCATGAGGACGATGTTTCCATCCGTCTGATCACAGACCATATCCGTTCTGCGACATTCATGATCTCCGATGGTATTATGCCTACCAATGAAGGACGTGGATATGTACTTCGCCGTCTGATCCGCCGTGCTGCAAGACACGGAAGACTTCTGGGAATTGAGGGCAACTTCCTTGCTACTTTAAGTGCAGAAGTAATTGACGGTTCCAAGGATGGATATCCGGAACTGGAAGAAAAGAAAGAATTTATCTTCAACGTTCTCACCAACGAGGAGAACCAGTTCGGTAAGACCATCGACCAGGGACTTCGTATCCTGGCTGATATGGAAGAGGCTATGAATGCAGCTGGAGAGAAGACTCTTTCCGGTGAAAACGCATTTAAATTATATGATACTTACGGATTCCCTCTTGATCTGACCAAGGAGATCCTTGAGGAGAAGGGCTACGAGATCGACGAGGAAGGCTTCAAGACTGCTATGGATGAGCAGAGAGAGAAAGCACGTTCCTCCCGTGAGGTAACCAACTATATGGGAGCTGACGCTACTGTATATGACCAGATTGATACTTCTGTTACCACAGAGTTTGTTGGATACGATCACCTTTCCTTTGAATCTCCGGTTACTGTTCTTACCACAGAAGCTGAGATCGTAGATTCCCTGATGGAAGGACAGAAGGGTACTGTTTTCGTAGAGAAAACACCTTTCTATGCAACTATGGGTGGTCAGGTTGGAGATACCGGTGTGATCGAGACTGCAAATGGCAAATTCATCGTAGAAGATACCATCAAGCTTCGCGGCGGCAAATTCGGTCATGTAGGATATATGGAATCTGGCATGATTTCCAAGGGAGAGACCGTTTCTCTGAAAGTAAATGTTGCTGCAAGAAAAGATATTGAGAAGAACCACAGTGCGACACATCTTCTTCAGAAAGCTCTGAAAGAAGTTCTTGGTTCTCATGTAGAGCAGAAGGGTTCTCTTGTAACTGCTGACAGACTTCGTTTCGACTTTGCCCACTTCACAGCTATGACTGCTGAGGAAATCGGTAAAGTTGAAAAAATTGTAAATGAGCAGATTCAGGCAGCACTTGATGTTCACACCGATATCATGGATGTAGAGGAAGCTAAGAAATCTGGTGCTATGGCACTGTTCGGTGAGAAATATTCCCAGAAGGTACGTGTGGTATCTATGGGTGATTTTTCCAGAGAGCTCTGTGGTGGTACCCATGTTGCAAATACAAGCTCCATCATGCTGTTTAAGATTGTTTCTGAGTCTGGTATTGCAGCAGGTGTCCGCCGTATTGAGGCACTGACCGGAAACGGGGTTCTGGAATACTATAAGAAGCAGGAAGCACTTCTTCACGAGGCTGCCAAGGCTCTGAAAACAACCCCTTCCGAGATGATTGATAAGATCACACATCTTCAGGGTGAGGTGAAGGCTCTTGCAAGTGAGAATGAATCTCTGAAGAGCAAACTGGCTCAGGGTGCTCTGGGAGATGTTATGAATCAGGTTGTAGAAGTAAAAGGGGTGAAACTCCTTGCTGCCAAGGTAGAGGGCGTTGACATGAACGGACTTCGTGATCTTGGTGACCAGCTGAAAGAGAAGCTTGGCGAGGGCGTCGTTGTCCTTGCTGCAGTAAATGAGGGCAAGGTGAACCTTCTTGCAATGGCTACTGATTCTGCGCAGAAAGCAGGAGCACATGCAGGAAACCTGATCAAAGCTGTTGCTGCAATCGTTGGCGGCGGCGGTGGCGGACGTCCGAATATGGCTCAGGCTGGTGGAAAGAATCCGGAGAAGGCAGGCGAGGCAATCGAAGCAGCAGCCGGAATCCTGGAAGGACAGATTCACTAAAAAACATTCAAAATTTTGTCAAAAATTTTTGTAAAATTAAACCAAAAGTTGTTGACGAACCCCGAGTGCATGATATATAATAATGTTCGTGCAAGAAAAATACCCAGACAGTTGTATTTTAGCACAATCTACAACTGGAGGGAGGTTAGGTGTGAGTCTATGTCAAACGTTATCGTAAAAGAAAACGAGACTTTAGATAGCGCTCTTCGCAGATTCAAGAGAAGCTGTGCAAAAGCAGGTATCCAGCAGGAAATCCGCAAAAGAGAGCATTACGAGAAACCAAGCGTTCGTCGTAAGAAAAAATCTGAAGCCGCAAGAAAACGTAAATATAATTAATTGTGCGCAAAAATCCCTGGCTGCATTCAGTCAGGGATTTTTAAATCCAGCAATATCTTCAAATTTGGCTCATTGTTTTCAGGGAAGAAATGACTTTTATATATGGTGATATTGCTGGCTGACCACATGTCCGTTTTGTTGCTGACCGGTGCATGAAGGAGAAAATATAAACTTATGATGATTTTGAAAAAAATAGCCAAGCTTCTGTTTAACCGGGTATTTTATGTAATATTTGCCATGGCGGTGCAGCTTGGCTGGCTGTTGACTATATTTCTGCGTCTTGCAGGATATTCCAGATATATGTCTTTTATTCTGGATGTTATCAGTATTCTGGTTGTTCTGAAAATTGTGAATCGAAAGATAAATCCCTCGTATAAACTGGCATGGACGATGTTGATCCTGTGCCTGCCAATTTTTGGCCTTGTTTTGTATCTTGTATTTGGACGTTCCAGAATTGCTGCTTATATGCAGGATCGATTTAATGAGATGCTGATGAAGTCCGGTAATCTTTTACAGACAGATCCTGAAATACATGATCTTCTGGAGGCAGAAGATATATCTGCATGCAATCAGTCGGATTATATATATCATAATGCAGGTTATCCTATTCACGGAAATACTACTGCAGAATATTTCCAGGTTGGAGATGACATGTTCCCGGTTCTTGTAAGGGAACTGGAGCAGGCACAGCATTATATTTTTATTGAGTATTTTATAATCCATGATGGAGTAATGTGGAGAACCATACTGGATATACTGGAGAGGAAGGTTCAGGAAGGTGTGGATGTCCGTCTGATTTATGATGACATGGGATGTCTTACCACGCTCCCTCATAAATATTACGAAACCATGAGATCCAAAGGAATCAAGTGTCAGGTGTTCAATCCTTTCCGTCCGATCCTGAATATTATCCAGAATAACCGTGACCATCGGAAATTCTGTATTATTGATGGATATGTGGGATTTACCGGTGGTGTAAATCTGGCAGATGAGTATATCAACCAGAAGGAGCGCTTTGGACACTGGAAGGACACTGCGGTTATGCTGAAGGGGGAAGCTGTCTGGAACATGACTGCCATGTTCCTCCATATGTGGAATGTGATTACCAATAACCGTGAGGATCATTCACTTGAGAAATATCTGCCTCATGTATGGCATCCGGAGGCATTTGAAGGGGATGGATATATTCAGCCGTTTTGTGATTCTCCGCTGGATAACGAGACTGTTGGAGAGAATGTTTATCTGAATATTATCAATCGTGCAAAAAGGTATGTGTATATCTGTACACCCTATCTTGTTATTGACAATGAGATGATGACTGCTCTTTGCCTTGCAGCAAAAAGTGGTGTGGATATCCGCCTGATGACACCTGGGATTCCTGACAAAAAACTGGTATTTCTTCTTACCCAGTCTTACTACGAGCAGCTTCTGGAAGCTGGAGTGAAAATCTATGAATATCAGCCGGGATTTTTACATGCCAAGTCCTTTGTATGTGATGACGAGATCGCTGTTGTGGGAACCATCAATCTGGATTACCGAAGCTTGTATCTTCACTTTGAGGATGGTGTATGGATTTATCGGAATCAGGTGATTTATGATATTAAAAAGGATTTCACAGATACCCTGGAATATTGTAATCCGGTATCTTTGGAATTCTGTCGTGGAAGAAATATTGCAGTGCGGGCGATGCAGAGTATTCTAAGGTTATTTGCACCGATGCTGTAGAGTGTGTTCAAAAAGGGGTTTCTGCAAGATGTGCGTCACAATTTGTGGGAGATTTTGTTCGGATGAGGGCATCGCAGTGGGCTGCGGCAACCGAATTCGGGCAAAATCTCCCGCAAATTGGGGCGTATAGATTGCGGGAATGTTTTTTTTAGCTCTAAACCTTATGCAGAATGAGTATATAGATGATGCCCCTTACATGCGGCATTGCCATATATAAATCAGGAGGTCAGATATGAGAAAAGAGATAAAGAAACAGCTTCAGACGATTATGGATCAGGCAGTAAAGGATAATCAGATTGCCGGTATGAATATGATGGTAATAAAGGACGGCCAGGAGGAAGCCTATCTTCAGTGTGGCTATGCGGATAAAGCAAATGGGAGAATGATTGAACGGGATACCATATTCCGTCTTTTTTCCATGACGAAACCGATTACAGCGGCAGCGGCCATGATTTTATTTGAAAGAGGAGTAATTGATCTGGCAGATCCGGTTTCCAGATATATTCCGGGATTTGCAGACCAGATGGTGTCTGTACCTGGCGGACTGGCACCAGTATGGCATAATGTAACGGTTTATCATTTGTTGTCTATGACCAGTGGTTTGACTTATGGCGGAAACAGCAGTGCCGCAGAGTTTGCTGTTGGAAATGTGATGGAAGAAATACATGCACGTCTGAATACAGAGCATCCCATGACAACACTGGAATTTGCAGATAAGATCGGCAGATGTCCTTTGGAGTTTCAGCCCGGAGAGCGCTGGAAGTATGGGGTATCCGCAGATATTCTGGCAGCAGTGGTGGAGAAGGCTTCCGGCATGAAATACGGTGAATTTCTTAAGAAAGAGCTTTTTGTGCCTTTGGGAATGAAAGATACAGATTTCTATGTTCCAGGTGAGAAGCTGGACAGACTGGCCATGACTTATGAGCAGACTGCCGGTGAAATGAAAGAATTCCGTGACAACAGTCTGGGAATCCGTCTTTCCATGGACGTACCGCCTGCTTATGAAGCCGGAGGGGCAGGGCTTGTTTCCACCATTGAGGATTATTCCAGATTTGCGGCTATGCTGATAAATAAAGGCAGCTTCCAGGGCAGACAGATCCTTAAGCCTGCTTCTGTGGAATATATGACCACCCACAAGCTTATAGCATGTCAGCAGGAGTGGTTTGAAAAATGGTGGGAGATGAATGGATATTCTTATGGAAATCTGATGCGTGTGATGACGGATCCGTGGAAGGCACCCTTTGCATGCTGTGAGGGCGAATATGGCTGGGATGGCTGGCTTGGCTGCTATTTCGCCAATTTTCCCAAGGAGAATATGACGATTCTTATGATGATGCAGAAGAAAGATGCAGGGACATTTGATCTTACAAGGAAGCTGAGAAATGTGCTGCTTCTTGGAATGTAATATAAAGAGGAATTTGAGTTATGCCTAGAATTTATGCGGACAATGCAGCAACCACAAAAATAAGTCAGACAGCAATGAAGGCTATGATTTCTGCAATGGAGAATAGTTATGGAAATCCGTCCAGTATTCATCAGATTGGGATGGGAGCAAATGATGCCTTACAGACGGCGAGAGAGCAGATCGCACGTTGCCTTGGCTGTATGCCGAAAGAGATTTTTTTTACATCAGGTGGGACAGAATCAGATAATCAGGCAATTGTGTCAGCGGCTATGCTTGGGGCGAAACAGAATAAGAGGCATATTATTTCTACTGCGTTTGAGCATCATGCGGTGCTTCATACTCTGAGAAGGCTGAAGGAGCAGGGATTTGAGATTCAGCTTCTGGATGTGGGAGCAGAGGGGAATATTACAGCTGCTCAGGTGGAAGAAGCAATTCGGCCGGATACCTGTCTGGTTACGGTTATGTTTGCCAATAATGAAATTGGCTCTGTTCTTCCTATAGCGGAAATTGGAGAAGCCTGCCGTGCTCACGGGGTGCTTTTTCATACAGATGCAGTGCAGGCAGCAGGACATATCCCGGTAAATGTGAAGAAACAGAATATTGATATGTTATCTCTTTCCGCACATAAATTTCATGGCCCAAGAGGAATCGGTGCATTGTATGTGAAACGGGGGATTGAACTGACTTCTCTTATGGAGGGCGGCGGCCAGGAGCGTGGAAAACGGCCAGGCACAGAGAATTTACCGGCAATTATGGGAATGGCAGCTGCTCTGAAAGAAGAGTGCACTTTGATGGAACAAAATGAAGCCAAGGTTATCGCCATGCGAGATCGTTTGATTCAGGGGCTTTCGCAGATTCCTTATAGTATACTGAATGGTTCCAGGGAGAAACGCTTGCCTGGTAATGTGAATTTCTGCTTTGAAGGTGTATCCGGTGAAAGCCTGCTGCTTCTTCTGGATAGCAGGGGAATCTGTGCTTCTTCCGGTTCTGCCTGCGCATCAGGTGCCCTGGATCCAAGCCATGTACTTCTTTCTCTTGGTCTCGCTCCTGAAATCGCCCAGGGTTCACTCAGAATCAGCCTTGACATTTCCAATACTGAGGAAGAAATCGATTATATGCTGGAAGTGATTCCCCAGGTGGTGGAACAACTCCGCGGAATGTCAGATGATTGGCGGAAAAAGCATTGCGAGGATTAAAAGAATCGTGTATGATACAAGATATGATTATTAGAATAGATTGCTATTTAGTTGATTAAAAGTTCGTCAGGAGGGACGCATTTGGACAATGTGTATTACTCACTCGCCGGCGCAACGCTCCAGCGAACTAATCGCTAACTGCGACTAATGCGTTCGGGAGAGCCCTCACGCATAAGTCTCCGTAAGCGCTGGATTTCGCTTACGCTAAGAGCGCGCCTGAAATGGCTCGCTGGAGTAATACACATTGCCCAAATGCTGTGTGTCGGCTGGGACTTAAACACATTAAATAGTAATAGTTTTCAGTTTTTATGAGGTATAAATATGGAATCAGACAATATGAAAAAAGCATTGATCGCCATGAGTGGCGGCGTAGATTCTTCAGTGGCCGCTTACCTGATGAAGGAGCATGGATATGACTGCATCGGTGTCACCATGAAGCTTTTCCAGAATGAAGATGCCGGTGTGAGCCGCAAAAAAAGCTGCTGTTCTCTGGATGATGTGGAGGATGCAAGGAGCGTAGCGCATAATCTTGGAATCCCGTATTACGTGTTTAATTTCACCGCAGATTTTAAAAAACAAGTTATGGACCGCTTCGTAGCAGCCTATGAAAACGGTGCAACTCCCAACCCCTGCATTGACTGCAACCGCTACCTGAAATTCAACAGCCTTTACCATCGTGCAGAAGAATTAGGCTGTCACTATGTAGTAACCGGACACTATGCCAGAATTGAAAAGCGGGAAGATGGCAGATATCTTCTGAAAAAAGCAGCTGACCCTGCAAAAGACCAGAGTTATGTTCTTTACTCTCTTACTCAGGAGCAGCTGGCACACACCATGTTTCCACTTGGAGACATGAATAAACATCAGACCCGCATGATCGCAGATCAGCAGAATTTCTATAACGCAGATAAGCCGGATAGCCAGGATATCTGTTTTGTCCCAGATGGGGATTATGCTGGATTTATCCGCCGGTTTAAAGGAAAAGACTATCCGGCAGGCGATTTTACAGATAAAGACGGAAATGTGCTTGGGCATCATAAAGGGATTATTGGTTACACGGTAGGTCAGCGAAAGGGGCTTGGTATTGCAGCCGGGAAGCCGGTTTACGTTACCAAAATCTGTCCGGCAGAGAACCGCGTGATTCTGGGAGATAATGAGGATTTGTTCCATCGCGAACTGGATGTGGAAGACTTTAATTTCATCTCCTTTGATACCCCGCCGGCAGAATTTCGCGCCAAAGCCAAGGTTCGTTACCGCCAGAAGGAGCAGTGGGCAACTGTAAAAGTTACTGGAGAACATAGTGTACACATCATTTTTGATGAGCCCCAGAGAGCTATCACCAAAGGGCAGGCAGCTGTGCTTTATGATGGAGACGTAGTCATTGGCGGCGGTGTGATCACGGGCTGATAAAATCCGAAATTGCATGATATCTGTTGAAAATACATTGATGTAAAACAACCGGAAGAAATATAGCTAAGTCTATATTAAATTCTGGTTGTTTTTTGTTTATGCAGTCAGTTTACAGTTACTGTTCAATGGTAACATTCCGTGAGGCGTTTTTGTGAACAAAGTTCACAGAAAAACCGAGAATTAAGTTTGCGCAGCAAACGCTACTTCTTGTGCCTGTCACAAGAAGGTTCGTCTTTCTGTGCATCGCGGAGCGGTTACTGGTCACGAAGTGAACAGTAACAGTTTACAAAAAATTAAGAATATATATTGGGTTTATAGATGACGAACCCAATGGGAAAATGTTACAATAATCCATATCAGGCATCGAAGTGGGGCGTATAGATGATAGAATGCCTTTTCAAACACGCTCCAGGCAACTACAGTGAAATATTCAGAAATGGAGGTATATGTGGAAAAAAGAAAATTAATCAGAGAACTTCAGTCCCATCAGTCCGTCTTAAAGGAAAAAGCCAGGGAGAAAGCCAGAGAATCCATCAGCGCAGTGATTTCCATTGTACTGATCGTTTTTATACTTGGTTTTACCGTGGCTGCGTTATCTCCAGGCATCCTGGTGGAATTCCTGGTAGGATCTGTGCTTGTGATCCTGGGAATGATCTTTTTTTCCATGGGAGCAGAATTATCCATGACGCCCATGGGAGAACATGTGGGAGGCAGTATGCTTCGCACGAAAAAGTTAGGCTTTATTATAATTATCGGTTTTATTCTGGGCTTTATTATCACAATATCTGAACCAGATCTGCAGGTTCTTGCAGAACAGGTTTCTTCTGTGCCCAATCTGGTGCTGATCTTATCTGTGGCACTTGGTGTTGGTGCGTTTCTTGTTGTGGCCTTATTGCGTATCCTTTTTGGAATTGCGCTGCCGCCATTGTTATTCAGTTTCTATATTTTAGTATTTGTATTAGCCATGTTTGTTCCTGAGAATTTTCTGGCAGTGGCATTTGATTCCGGTGGAGTGACCACTGGACCTATGACGGTACCCTTTATTATGGCATTGGGTGTTGGTATTGCATCCATCCGTAATGATAAACATGCTGGAGATGATAGTTTCGGACTTGTGGCTCTGTGCTCCATTGGACCTATTTTGGCAGTCCTGATTCTGGGACTTTTGTACCACACGGAAGGCAATGCTGCGCTGGAAGTGGTTTCTGAAGTGGAAAACTCGATAGAACTGGGAAAATTATTTGCAGTCGCACTGCCAAAATATTTTAAAGAGATCGCTGTATCCCTTTTCCCAATTATTGCTTTCTTCGGAATTTTCCAGATTGTTTCGCTGAAATTGAATAAAACTGTGCTGATCAAAATCTGTATCGGCTTATTTTATACATATATAGGACTTGTTCTGTTTCTTACCGGGGCAAATGTAGGCTTTATCCCAGCTGGAAATTACCTGGGGATGGTATTGGGAAATCTGCATTATAACTGGATTCTTGTGCCTCTTGGAATGGTGATCGGTTATTTTATTGTAAAAGCCGAGCCTGCGGTATATGTGCTGATGAAGCAGGTAGAGGAACTGACTGACGGTGCGATTTCCGGGAAATCCATACAGATTGGTCTGTCTGTGGGTGTGGCAGTCTCTGTTGGGATTTCCATGCTCCGGGTGCTGACTGGAATCTCCATTTTCTGTTTTCTGGTGCCAGGTTATGCCATTGCCTTAATCCTCAGCCTGTTTGTTCCCAAAATTTTTACGGCTATTGCATTTGACTCTGGTGGTGTTGCCTCTGGACCTATGACAGCCACCTTTCTCCTTCCGCTGGCGCAGGGAGCCTGTGAAGCTGTGGGTGGAAATATTGTGACAGATGCTTTTGGCGTAGTGGCAATGGTTGCTATGACGCCGCTTATTACTTTGCAGGTGCTAGGCTTGGTTTATCGGGTAAAAGGCGGCGAGCTTGGAGGCAAGGGGAAGAATTTGCCTGCGGACAAAATACCAGTGGAAGCTATACCAGTGGCGGAACTGTTTGAAGAACTGGAAGACACAGAAATTATAGAGTTATAGAAAATTAAGAAAATAGGGATTGAGTGTTGACTCAAACACATTATAAATGAACAATTATAGTTAGGAAGACCTAATAGATGCCATTTTTGTGTGGCACAAAGTGGAAGTACAGATTATAGGAATGATGATTGGGTACACTCAGGGAAGATTATGAACAGCAACGAACTTTATAAAGAAAGGAATCATCTATGAGCGAATTATACATGATGGTTACCATCACCAACCGAAAATACATGTCAAGATTTGCGGCACTTTACCGGGAAAATCAGATAGAAGTAGGAACGGTTTCCCTTGGTATGGGAACGGCCTCAAGTTCCATCCTTGACTATATGGGATTAGAAGATGATGAGAAAAGCATCTGTTTTCACTTTGTGACAGCAGCTACCTGGAAAAAGGTGAAAAAGGGCTTGCAGAACCAACTGCGGATCGACGTGCCCGGAACTGGGATTGCATTTACCATTCCCATGAGCAGCATTGGCGGCAAGCGGGAACTGGGATTTCTCATTCAGGGTCAGGAGTTTGTAAGAGAGGAGGAAGGTACATTGAAAGAGACAAAGCATGAACTGATCGTGGCAATTGCCAATTACGGATATAACACCCAGGTGATGAAAGCAGCAGAGGAGGGTGGCGCAACCGGCGGTACCGTTCTGCATGGAAAAGGGGTAGGAATGAAGCGTGCCGAACAGTTTCTTGGCGTTTCCCTGGTTTCCGAAAAAGAGGTGATCTTCATTGTGGCAAAATCAGAGCAGAAAAATGCCATTATGAGTGCTATCATGGAAAAAGCCGGTCTCACCTCCAAAGCAGGAACCATCGTATTTTCCCTCCCCGTAACCAGCACAGCCGGGCTGCGGATCCTGGAAGATGAGGAAGAAAATTCGTAAACTCCACTTTTTTACGTGGAGAAGTCATGGAAATATTTGCAGATTGGTGATGCTTTTGCATTCTGAGATTATAGTAATAAAATTATGGTGACCGCTTTACAATAGAATAGAACTTATTTTTGAGGAGACATCCTATGCTTGGAAAGGCAATAAGAAAGGCGGTTTTACCTATTTTGCTGGCCAGTCTCATGGTGGGAACTGGCTGTCGGATTGTATATGGGAAAGCAGATATATCGTTGAATGAAAGGGCAGAAAATCATACAAGTGATAATACCGCTGCATCCCCGGAAGAACAAGAAAAAACCACGGAGCCAGCAGCACCTGATGATGCGCTTGTGCAGGCACCTTCTGCTCTTTTAATGGAGGCCAGTACAGGCACTGTAATTTACGAAAAAGATTCGGATACCAGGCGAAGTCCAGCGAGTATTACAAAGATTATGACGTTAATCCTGATTTTCGATGCGTTGGAGAATGGTACACTGAAAATGGATGATCTGGTAACCACCAGTGCCTATGCGAAATCTATGGGTGGCTCCCAGGTATTTCTGGAGGAAGGAGAAACCCAGGATGTGGAGATTATGATCAAGTGCATTGTGATCGCCTCTGGAAATGACGCCAGTGTAGCAATGGCAGAGCATATTGGAGGCAGCGAGCAGGAATTTGTGCGGCAGATGAATGAGCGGGCAGCAGGGCTTGGAATGGAGAATACCCATTTTGTAGACTGCTGTGGATTGACAGAATCCACAGATCACTACACAACTGTCCGGGACATTGCCATTATGAGCCGGGAGCTGATCACCAAATATCCGAAGATCCTGGAGTACTCTTCTATATGGATGGAAAATATTACTCATGTGACCAGACAAGGCTCCAAAGAGTTTTGCTTAACGAATACTAACAAGCTCCTTCGCAGCTACGACGGATGCATCGGTCTGAAAACCGGAAGTACCAGTCTGGCAAAGTATTGCGTATCTGCTGTGGCGTCCCGAAATAACATTACCTTGATTTCTGTAGTTATGGCAGCACCCGATTACAAAGTTCGTTTCAAGGACGCCGCTGCCATGCTGAACTACGGTTTTTCCAAATGCAGCTTTTACACGGATGAAAATCCCGAAAAGCTTCCCCAGATAGAGGTCCGAAAAGGAACCAAACCTACCACAGAAGTAAAATATGAAAAAAACTTCCAGTATCTGAGCACCGACGGCAAAACCATAGGCGAAGTGGAACGAAAACTGAATCTGGAAACTCAGGTCCAGGCGCCTGTAAAAGAAGGCGATGTTGCCGGTACCCTGGAGTATTACCAGAATGGACAAAAGCTTGGAGAGGTGAACATTCTTTTTTCTGAAACTATAGAAAAAGCAACCTATAAAAACTGTCTGGAAAAGCTATTAAAGCTATTGTAAAGAACGTAGTATGGCAGGAGAACCTGATTTTCACCTTTGCCCCTAAAAAGTTACTGTTCACTGGTAACGTTCCGCGAGGCGTTTTTTGTGAACAAAGTTCACAGAAAACCCGAGAATTGCGGCGCGAAATCATGCGAATGCATGATTTCTGTGCATCGCGAAGCGCGTTACTGTGAACGGAGTGAACAGTAACCCTAAAAATAGTTATACAAATTACAGAAGCATTTTGACAAAACAGTCCTCGTCGGTTTATAATAAACTCTGTATGAAAATTTTTGCTGATGTCTTACAAAAATATAGCAGCAAAAGCGGAGGAGAATCATATGAAACAAGAGAAAAAACAGCCTGGCAGATTAAAGATGCTTGCAGGCTATTATAAACCATATAAGGGACTGTTTTTTGCAGATCTTTTTTTTGCATTCCTTGGGGCTGCAGTGACACTTGTCATTCCACTGATGGTTCGTTATATTATGAATTCCATAAGTGAAATGCCAGCGGCTGAAGCGAAGACCATGATTTTGAAAATCGGGGTGGGAATGCTGGTACTGATCCTGGTGCAGCTTGGAAGCCGTTATTTTATCACCTATTATGGACATATGATGGGGGCTTACATTGAGCATGATATGCGAAACGAGATATTCAGCCATTACCAGAAGCTCTCTTTTGCATTTTATGATAATCAGAAGGTCGGTCAGCTTCTTTCCAGGATCACAAGTGATCTTTTTGATATTACAGAGCTTCTCCACCATGGACCGGAGGATATTCTGATCTCAGTGATCAAGCTGTTCGGAGCACTGATCATTCTTATGAATGTGAAGCCGCAGATGGCACTGCTGTGCTTCGCAGTTGTAATTATTATGCTGATCTATGCACTGATTTATAATAAAAAGATGAAAAGTGCATTTAAGGAAAACCGTGTGCGCATGGGCGAGATCAACAGCCAGATCGAGGACAGTCTTTCCGGAATCCGTGTGGTAAAATCTTTTGGAAATGAGAAGCGTGAGATTGAGAAATTCCGTAAAGGAAATGAGCGTTTTGTGGATTCCAAGCGTGTGACTTACCGCTATATGGCAGGTTATCATGCAGGCATGGATGCGTTTACCACACTGATCACAGTTACTGCACTGGTTTCCGGAGCCATGTTCCTGGCAGCAGGAGATTTAAGCGCCACAGATCTTGTGACTTTTCTTTTGTATATTAACAATTTTACAGAGCCGGTTACCAAGCTGGTAAACTTTACCGAGCAGTTCCAGAACGGCTACAGTGGTTATGACCGCTTCCTGGAAATGATGTCCATTGCGCCGGATATTGAGGATGCGCCGGATGCCGTTTCTATGGATCATGTAAAAGGAGATATCCGTTTCGAAAATGTTTCTTTCCACTATGAAGACCACAATGAGAAAGTGCTTTCTAACGTAAATCTGGAAGTGAAGCCCGGTGACTATGTTGCCCTTGTAGGCACCTCTGGAGCTGGAAAGACTACCCTTTGCAGCCTGATCCCCAGATTTTATGATGTTTCATCTGGTGCCATTTATCTGGATGGAAAAGATATCCGAAAGATCAAACTGAAGGATCTTCGTAATCAGATTGGAATTGTGCAGCAGGATGTATACCTGTTTGCAGGAAACATTATGGAAAATATCAGATATGGCCGTCCGGACGCTACCGACGAGGAAGTCATCCGCGCAGCCAAGCTTGCCAATGCTCATGATTTTATTATGGAAATGCCGGATAACTATGGCACAGACATTGGACAGCGTGGCGTGAAGCTTTCCGGAGGACAGAAACAGCGTCTTTCCATTGCGAGAGCGTTTCTGAAGAATCCGCCGATCCTGATCTTTGATGAGGCAACATCCGCCCTGGATAACGAAAGTGAGAAGGTAGTGCAGCAATCTCTGGAACGTCTTGCCAAAGACCGAACCACCTTCGTGATCGCCCATCGTCTTTCCACAATCCGCAATGCCAGAAGGATCCTGGTGCTGACCGAAGATGGAATTGCAGAAGAAGGTACACATCAGGAGCTGATGGAGAAGGACGGCGTATATGCGAAACTTTGCAAAGCCGGATTGTGATCGTAAACAGCAATTATATGCGAAAGGATGAATTGCAGAATGAAAGAAATAAGAACCGAAGACGCAGCAGGCCAGATCCTCTGCCATGATATTACACAGATTATAAAGGATGAGAAGAAAGGCGTTCTGTTTTCCAAAGGACATATTGTGAAAGAAGAGGACATTCCGCTGCTCCTTTCTGTTGGAAAAGAACATCTTTTTGTGTGGGAAAAGAAAGAGGGAATTCTTCATGAAAATGAGGGCGCTGATATTTTGTATAAAATCTGTGCAGGAGATTCCATGCATGGAACTGATGTGAAAGAAGGCAAGATCGAACTGGTAGCAGACGAGGACGGAGTTCTGAAAATCCGCAGAGATGCCCTTCTGGCAGTGAATTCTCTGGGGGAGATGATGATTGCTTCCCGCCATGGGGACTTCCCGGTAAAAAAAGGAGATAAACTGGCTGGCACCAGGATCATCCCTCTTGTAATCGAAAAAGAAAAAATGGACAGAGCTGTGGAAGCCGCTGGCCCGGAACCGATTTTTTCCATTCTTCCCTATCATTTTAAAAAGGTTGGAATCGTTACAACTGGAAGCGAGGTAAAAAAAGGTCTGATTCAGGATACTTTTACCCCTGTATTAAAAGAAAAGCTTTCTGAGTACCCCACTGAGGTGATCGGTCAGACGACTCCAGGAGATGACAAGGCACAGATCACAGACGACATTATGGAATTTATTAACCAGGGTGCAGACATGGTAGTCTGCAGCGGCGGTATGAGTGTGGATCCAGATGACCGTACACCTGGAGGAATCCGTGATACAGGAGCCAGAGTTGTTACTTACGGTGCACCGGTACTGCCAGGAGCCATGCTTCTCATCGCTTACTATGAGAAAGAGGGCAAATGCATCCCAATCCTTGGGCTTCCTGGATGTGTCATGTATGCGAAGCGTACTGTATTTGACCTGGTTCTGCCAAGAATCATGGCAGACGATGAAATTTTCCCGGAAGAAGTTGCTGCATACGGAGAAGGCGGTCTCTGCCTGAGCTGCAAAGTCTGTACCTTCCCCAATTGTGGATTTGGAAAGTAAGCAGGGCCTGGGGCGTGCAGATTGCAGAAGGCCTTTTTCAAACACGCTCTGGAAATTACAAAGTATTTAAGGAGATTTATGGAAAAATTTCGAACTGTAACCTATGAAGTCCATAACCCGAAAATAAAAAAAAGCGTGCGCTTTGCTGTTCTTGCAGACCTTCACGGAAGCATTTTCGGCGAAGAGAACAGTGCTTTGCTGAAAAAAATCCAGGAAAATGACCCCGATGCCATTCTTCTTGCCGGAGACATGGTGGTCCGGATGGATCCTTCCACCCTGGAAACTGCCAGAAAACTGCTTTGTACACTGGCGAAGAACTTCCCCATCTTTTACGCCATGGGAAACCACGAAACCAAAATGAAAGCCAAAGGGCACCTTTATCGGAATGAGTACCTGAAATATCAGGCAGAGTTGAAACAAAAAGGAATCTGTTTTCTGGCAAATGAGAAGAGCAAAGTTGTTCTGGCTGGCAATTCCTTTGTGGTAAATGGACTGGAACTTCCACTGGAATACTATCACAAGCCTTTTTCCCCGAAGCTAACTTCTGAAAAAATGGAAGAGCTTATGGGAAAGCCAGATCCGGAAGCCATAAATATTCTTCTTGCCCATAACCCAAAATATGGCAGAACCTATTTCCACTGGGGGGCAGACCTGATTCTGTCTGGACATTACCATGGCGGTGTGCTCCGTTTTTCCAGACATGTGGGAGCCATCAGTTCCCAGTTTATACCTTTTCCAAAATACTGTTGCGGCGATTTTTACAAAAATGGCAAATGTATGATCGTAAGTGCAGGCCTTGGGGAACACACAGTGCCTCTTCGGATCCATAATCCAAGAGAGCTGATTTTTATAGAAATGAAACCGTAAGGGAGAGAGGAAAGCGCATGGCAATTCCCGTAAAACTGAATGTTTTTGAAGGACCGCTTGATCTGCTCCTTCACCTTATTGATAAAAATAAAATTGATATTTATGATATACCGATTGTGGAGATTACGGATCAGTATATGGAATACATTCACGCTATGGAAAAAGAAGATCTTGGAGTTATGAGTGAGTTTATGGTCATGGCAGCCACACTTCTGGATATCAAGTGCCGGATGCTTCTTCCAAAAGAAATCAATGAAGAAGGAGAAGAGGAGGACCCCAGAGCGGAACTGGTTCAGAAACTTCTGGAATATAAGATGTATAAATATATGTCTTATGAGCTGAAGGACAAAATGGACGATGCCAGCGGCGTTTATTTCCGTGAGCCGGATGTGCCAAGGGAGGTGCTTCAGTATCGGGAGCCAGTGGATCCCTCAGAACTTCTGGCTGGTCTTACTCTTGAGAAATTAAACGCCATTTACCAGTCGATCATCAGGCGGCAGGACGACAGACGAGATCCTATCCGAAGTCAGTTTGGAAAAATTGAGAAGGAAGAAGTCAGTCTTTCTGATAAAATGCTGGAGATGAAAGAATTTGCAAAGACTCACAGGAAATTCAGTTTTCGGGACCTGCTGAAAAAGCAGTGCTCCAAAGTACAGGTAATCGTTACCTTCCTTTCCGTGCTGGAACTGATAAAAATGGGACACATTCATGTGGTTCAGGAAGAGATTTTTGATGACATTCAGATCAATGTTGTGACAGAGCCGGAAACCTGGAAGAATCTGACAGAATTTGCAGAGGAAGAAGGATAGTGTATGGAAATTAAACGATTAGAAGGTGCCGTTGAGGCAGTCCTGTTTGCGATGGGTGAATCTGTGGAACTAGGTCAGATTGCGAAAGCAATCCAGCAGGATAAGCCAACTACAGAAAAACTACTCCATAATCTGATGGATAAATATAAGGATGAGGGAAGGGGAATCCAGATCATTGAGCTGGAGGGCTCTTATCAGCTGTGCACCAAACGGGATTACTATGGCTGTCTGATCCGGATTGCCATGCAGCCTAAGAAACCTGCCCTTACAGATGTTATGCTGGAAACGCTGTCTATTATAGCCTATAAGCAGCCTGTGACAAAAGCTGAGATTGAAAAGATCCGGGGAGTAAAAAGCGATCATGCAGTAAATAAGCTGGTTGAGTATAATCTGGTAAAGGAGCTTGGACGTCTTGATGCACCTGGACGGCCGATCCTTTTCGGCACTACAGAAGAATTTCTTCGCACATTTGGTGTGCAGGGTCTGGAAGAGCTGCCGGCTGTGGATCCGGTAAAAATGGCGGATTTTAAGGCTGAGGCAGAAGAGGAAGTACAGCTGAAGCTGGATATATAAGACAGGACAAGTAAGCTACGGATAAACTGCAGACGATATGACAGGACAAGTAAGCTGCGGATAAACTGCAGACAATGAAACAGGACAAGTAAGCCGCAGATAAACTGCAGGCGATAAGACAGGAGAGAAAAAATGCCCACAACATATGCACATGATTTGTTTGGTCAGAAAGTATACAGGCAATTGCCCGATCAAGTGAAAGAAATTATTCGGAAAAACGGTGAACTGTATCGGATCGGTCTTCACGGACCGGATATTTTCTTCTATTATTTTATTTTTAAGAATCACGTAAGCAGTGTAGGATACCGTATGCACAAAGAAAAAGCCCGGGCATTTTTCGCCCAGGGAATGGCGCAGGTCAGAGAGACTGGTGATGAGGCGCTTCTTGCCTATCTTCTTGGCTTTGGCTGTCATTATCTTCTGGACTCTTCCTGTCATCCTTTTGTCAATGAAATGAATGATAAGGGCAGAATTTCCCACAGCCTTCTGGAAATTGAATTTGACCGCTTCCTTATGGGAGAAAATGGGAAAAATCCATATGCCTTTTATCCTTCTGATTGTATCAAAGCAAAACGCAAAAATGCGGAGGAAATCCACAAGGTTTTTCCTCTTGTAAAAACAGGAGATATTCTTCTGAGCCTTAAACTGATGAAATTTATGACAAATCTGCTGGTATGTGACGATGGCGGGACGAGACGGGCGCGTCTGGCGAAGCTTTCCAGCCTTGGAGGAAGAAGAGCACAGTCTGCTTTGATCGATCACTATATGATGGCTCAGCCGGCAGGTGGCAGCAGGGAACCTGTGGAACAGCTGAATACATTGTTTGAAAAAGAGGTGAAAGAGGCACCGGCAGAATTGCTGGAGCTGTATCAGCTTTCCCAGGAGGACATGCTGTTGTCTGAGCGATGGAATCTGACTTACAATGGTTAGCTGTGATATACAAACTGAAAATTGAACCAATTTCAGGAACAGGTATTTCTGTAAGATACCTGTTCTTTTTATCAGGCAAAACTTGTAGAGTGAGCTTTGCATAGTTTGGGACAGGTCCGCGTAAAATACTATAAACGGAATGTGGGGTGGACTATGAAAAGCAGATACAGATTCTTTTGTTTTACACTGACTTTTGTACTTGTTTTATGCACTGCTGCCCAGGTGTCAGGAAGCACTGGCACAGATGAAAAAAAGGCTGTCAGCTCCATTGTGCAGATGATACCGGCAGCTGTTGATATGAAAGAAACAGACGGACCTGGAAATCTCTATGCCTTATCCGCCGTTCTTATGGATGGGGATTCTGGCCGGGTACTGTACGAAAAAGAGGGCTATACAGCTCGCCCAAATGCCAGTACCACAAAGGTAATGACCTGTATCCTTGCACTGGAAAAGGGCTCCGGTGATGATTATGTAATGGTGTCAGAAAATGCGGCCTCTCAACCAGAAGTAAAGCTGAATTTAAAGGAAGGGGAGCAGTATTACCTGGAAGATCTTCTTTATTCTTTAATGTTGAAAAGCCATAATGATACGGCTGTGGCAATTGCTGAACACATTGGCGGTTCTGTGGAAGGGTTTGCAAAAATGATGAATGCAAAAGCAAAGGAGATTGGCTGCACGAACACTCATTTTGTTACGCCGAACGGTCTTGACAGTGCAGATGCAGGAGGCATTCATCAGACTACCGCAAGAGATCTGGCTTTGATCATGAGCTATGCTGTGAAAAATAAAGCATTTCTTCATATCACACAGACCAGGGATTATTCTTTTTCTGATATTACAGGAAAACGTCAGTTTTCCGTCCATAATGCAAATGCATTTCTTGATATGACTCCGGATGCCATTTCAGGAAAAACCGGTTTTACAGGAAATGCGGGTTATTGTTATGTGGCAGCCTGTGAAAATGAGGAAAGAAAATTTATTATTTCCCTTCTTGGCTGCGGCTGGCCGAATAATAAGACATATAAATGGAAAGATGCCATGAAACTGCTGGAATATGGCAAAGCAAATTTTCACAAGGAAACCTATTGGCAGGAGCCGGAGATTCCGGCTATACCAGTAAAGGATGGGACTGACGAAAGCAGCGGGAAAGAATCTGGTAAGGAAAATCAGGAAAATTCCGGGAGAATTTTCACAGAAACTGGGACAGGTTTCGCAGATGTATATATAAATGGCCGGATTCAGGCATCTGATTCTGACAAAAAGAAACAGATCCTTCTGAAAGAAGGGGAAAAGATTACCTGCCATCTGCGTATTGAGAAAAATTTGACAGCACCTGTGAAAAAGGGGCAGAAAATTGGTCAGGTCACTTTTTGTCTTGGAGAACTTGTCCTGGATAACTATTTTGTGACAGCAGATCGCAATATTGTCAAAATCACCTATTTATGGTGCGCAAACAAGGTGTTTCATGACTTTTTTCACTAAAAAGCCTGACGGAATATGTATGATATATAAAAAAATCCCCCGAAAATCGAGGGATTTTTTTGCATAAAAACACGGAAAACTATTGAAAAATTGTGTGAAAAAATGTACAATTAGAATCGGCAGAATTTTTGGTTATACTTTTAAATTATTATAAAATGGAGGGCAAGAAAGAATGAGTAACGCAACACAAAGTTTAGCGGGCACAAGAATCACTTCTTTGCTTGACGCGAACAGTTTTGTTGAGATCGGCCAAAGTGTAACAGCCAGAAATACAGATTTCAACATGACTGAGAAAAAAGCACCTTCAGACGGTGTTATTACCGGATATGGTGTAATCGATGGAAATCTGGTGTATGTGTACAGCCAGGATGTTTCCGTACTGAACGGAACCGTTGGTGAAATGCATGCCAAGAAGATTACCAGACTTTATGATATGGCTATGAAGACCGGTGCTCCGGTGATCGGCCTGATCGATTGTGCAGGTCTCCGTCTTCAGGAGGCAACTGACGCATTGGAAGCATTCGGTGAAATTTATATGAAACAGACTCTGGCATCCGGACTGATCCCACAGATCACAGGTATCTTCGGTACCTGCGGTGGTGGTATGGCACTTGTACCGGCACTGACAGACTTCACATTTGTTGAAGAGAAGAAAGGCAAACTGTTTGTAAACACCCCGAACGCCCTTGAAGGCAATCACGTTTCCAAATGTGACACATCCTCTGCCAGATTCCAGAGCGAAGAGACAGGTCTTGTAGACGGAATCGGCACTGAGGACGAGATCCTTGGAAAAATCCGTGAACTCGTAACATATCTGCCATCTAACTGCGAAGACACTGATTCTTACATGGAGTGCACAGACGACCTGAACCGTGTATGCGAGGATATTGAGAACTGCACAGGCGACACAGCCATTGCACTTTCCAGAATCGCTGATAACGGCCAGTTCTTCGAGGTAAAAGCTGACTACGGCAAGAGTGTTGCTGTTGGATTTATCAGACTGAACGGCGCTACCGTTGGTGCTGTTGCAAACAGAAGCGAGAGCTATGATGCAGAAGGCAAAAAGGTATGGGAGTCTGATGGTACCCTTAGTGCACGCGGTGCAAGAAAAGCAGCAGAGTTCGTAAAATTCTGTGACGCTTTCGAGATCCCGGTACTTACTCTTACAAATGTAAACGGCTTTAAGGCTACTGTATGTGGCGAGAAGATGATGGCGAAATCTGTCGGAGCACTGGTTCATGCATTTGCAGACGCTACTGTTCCGAAGGTTAACGTTGTGATCGGCAAAGCATTTGGAACCGCTTACACAGCTATGAACAGCAAAGCAATCGGTGCAGACATGGTATACGCATGGGAGAACGCAGAGATCGGTATGATGGATGCTGACCTTGCAGCCAAGATCATGTATGCAGGCGATGACGCAGCAGCTCTTACTGAGAAAGCAGCTGAGTACAGAGAACTTCAGAACTCTGTTTCCTCTGCAGCAGCAAGAGGATATGTTGACACCATTATCAGCCCGGCTGATACAAGAAAATATGTGATCGGTGCATTTGAAATGCTGTTCACAAAAAGGGAAGAACGTCCGTCCAAGAAACACGGCACGGTCTAAGCGAGGTGGAGCATATGAAACAGATTTTTAAGAAAGTATCCTCCCTTTGCACAGTACTTCTCATGATGGCAGTTCTCACTCTTACCGGAGCTTCCTCCGTATGGGCAGCTGATGAGGTAGATGACTCGGTAAAGCAGACTTTGGTCACTACTGCTGAGGGACTTACCGATACCATCATTGCTCTCAGTGATGAAGATATTGAGAATTATACCAAGTCATCTGATGAGTTTACTGTTGGTGCAATGACTGCATGGGCAGGCTCCAAGGATGAAGTTGGGGCTTTAAAGGAGAGAACCGGAGAGACAGAGGTGAAGGCTTCTGACGACGGATATACTGTTACTGTACCGGTCTCCTTTGAGAAAGCAGATGCAAATTTCGTTTATATTTTCGATGCTTCTACAGGAGCACCTACATCCCTTACTGTTGATGTACAGTACTCCATGGCTGAGACCTTAAGAAGAGCTGTTATGAATACTATCATGGGTATTGCAATCGTATTCATCGTTCTTATTTTCCTGAGCTTCCTGATCTATCTGTTCAGATTCATCCCGAATCCGGAAGCAAAGAAAAAAGCTCAGGCTGCAGCAGCCCCTGCCCCTGCACCGGTGGCAGCACCAGTGGAAGCAGCAGAAGCAGACGATACAGAACTGATCGCGGTTATCGCAGCAGCAATTGCAGCAGCTGAGGGAACCACTACAGATGGATTCGTTGTTCGTTCCATCCGCAAAATCAATCGTAAAAAGAGATAAATACAGGAGGATCCTAAAATGAAAAGTTATACAATTACCGTTAACGGAACAGCATATGAAGTAACTGTTGAAGAGACAGGAAGCGTTTCCGCACCAGCAGCTGCAGCTCCTGCAGCAGCTCCGAAAGCAGCACCGGCACCGAAGGCAGCTCCTAAAGCAGCAGCCGGAGCAGGCGCAGTTAAGGTTGCAGCTTCCGTACCTGGAAAGGTTCTGAAAATCGCAGCAAGCGTTGGACAGGCTGTAAAAGCCGGTGACAACATTGTAATCCTGGAATCCATGAAGATGGAGATCCCGGTTGTAGCTCCTCAGGACGGAACCGTTGCAAGCATTGACGTTGCAGAAGGTGCCTCTGTAGAAAATGGAGATACCCTGGCAACAATGAACTAAGTCGGGAGGTAATAGGATGTCTTACGTAGCAGACACTTTGTCCAACCTGATCCATCAGACCGCATTTTTTAATCTGACATGGGGTAACTACCTGATGATCGTGGTTGCTTGTGTATTCTTATATCTTGCCATTGCAAAGGGATTTGAGCCTCTGCTGCTTGTTCCCATTGCATTTGGTATGCTCCTTGTTAATATTTATCCGGACATTATGGCAAATCCGGAAGACATGTCCAACGGTGTTGGTGGTCTTCTTCATTACTTCTACATCCTTGATGAGTGGAGTATTCTTCCTTCCCTTATCTTTATGGGTGTAGGTGCCATGACAGACTTTGGTCCGCTGATCGCGAATCCGAAAAGCTTCCTGATGGGTGCTGCAGCGCAGCTCGGTATCTATATAGCTTACTTCCTTGCAATCTTCCTTGGATTCAATGGAAAAGCAGCAGCAGCAATCTCCATCATCGGTGGTGCAGATGGTCCGACCTCCATTTTCCTTGCTGGTAAGCTTGGTCAGACTGCTCTTATGGGACCGATCGCCGTGGCGGCATATTCCTATATGTCACTGGTTCCGATCATCCAGCCTCCGATCATGAAACTGTTTACTACTGAGAAAGAGCGTAAAATCAAGATGGAGCAGCTTCGTCCTGTATCCAAGCTTGAGAAGATCCTCTTCCCAATCGTAATCACAATCGTTGTCTGCATGATTCTTCCGACAACAGCTCCTCTGGTTGGTATGCTTATGCTTGGTAACCTGTTCAGAGAGTGCGGCGTTGTAAAACAGCTTACAGAGACAGCTTCCAATGCACTTATGTACATCGTAGTTATCCTTCTTGGTACATCTGTTGGTGCTTCCACAAGTGCAGAGGCATTCCTGAATGTGGATACTTTGAAGATCGTTGTATTAGGTCTTGTGGCATTTGCATGTGGTACTTTCGGCGGTGTTATGCTCGGAAAGATTATGTGCAAGCTTACAGGCGGCAAGATCAATCCGCTTATTGGTTCCGCCGGTGTATCTGCGGTACCTATGGCAGCCCGTGTTTCCCAGAAGGTTGGTGCTGAGGCAGATCCTACCAACTTCCTTCTGATGCATGCAATGGGACCAAACGTTGCCGGTGTTATCGGTACAGCCGTTGCTGCCGGAGCATTTATGGCTATTTACGGAATCTAATAATGATACCAGAAATTCGGATTTTTCCCGGCTTTCTATAGTGAAACCGGGAAGTCCGGATGAACTAAATAAATAAGGAGAACAATTATGGCAGAAATTGAAAAAAAACCTGTTAAAATTGTGGAAACCATTCTGCGTGATGCACATCAGTCCCTGATTGCAACCCGTATGACAACAGAGCAGATGCTTCCAATCGTTGATAAACTTGATAAAGTAGGCTACCATGCAGTTGAGTGCTGGGGTGGTGCTACTTTCGATGCAAGCCTTCGTTTCCTTCATGAGGATCCGTGGGAAAGACTTCGTAAATTACGTGCAGGATTCAAGAACACAAAGCTGCAGATGCTTTTCCGTGGCCAGAACATTCTTGGATACCGTCCATACGCTGATGATGTTGTAGAGTATTTTGTTCAGAAATCTCTGGCAAATGGTATCGATATCATCCGTATTTTCGACTGTATGAACGACCTTCGCAACCTTCAGACTGCTGTACATGCTGCAAACAAAGAGCATGGCCATGCACAGGTTGCTCTTTCCTATACACTTGGTGATGCGTATACTCTTGAGTACTGGACAAGCATTGCGAAACGTATCGAGGAAATGGGTGCAGACTCTATCTGTATCAAAGATATGGCCGGTCTTCTTCTTCCATATAAGGCAACTGAGCTTGTTACAGCCCTGAAAGAGACTGTTAAGATCCCGATCGATCTTCATACACATTACACCTCTGGTGTAGCTTCCATGACTTACTTAAAAGCTGTTGAAGCTGGTGTTGATATCATCGATACTGCAATGTCTCCATTTGCACTGGGTACTTCCCAGCCTGCAACTGAGGTTATGGTTGAGACCTTCAAAGGCACTCCATATGATACCGGATTTGATCAGCAGCTTCTTGCTGAGATCGCAGACTACTTCCGTCCAATGCGTGACGAGGCTCTTGAGAGCGGCCTTCTGAATCCGAAGAACCTTGGCGTAAACATCAAGACTCTTCTGTATCAGGTACCGGGTGGTATGTTATCCAATCTTACTTCCCAGCTGAAAGAGCAGCATGCAGAAGACAAGTTCTATGATGTTCTTGAGGAAGTTCCGCGTGTGCGTAAAGACCTTGGTGAGCCGCCGCTTGTTACTCCGTCTTCCCAGATCGTTGGTACACAGGCTGTATTTAACGTTCTCATGGGCGAGAGATACAAGATGGTTACCAAAGAGACAAAAGATGTTCTCAGCGGAAAATATGGTGCTACAGCAAAACCATTCAATCCAGAAGTTCAGAAGAAATGTATCGGTGACACACAGCCGATCACATGCCGTCCGGCAGATCTTCTTGAGAATGAGCTGGGCAAACTTGAAGGCGAGATGGCACAGTATAAAGAGCAGGATGAGGACGTTCTGTCCTATGCACTGTTCCCACAGGTTGCTACTGACTTCTTCAAGTATCGTCAGGCTCAGGAGAAAAAGGTGGATGAGACTGTTGCTGATACCAAAAACGGAGCATATCCGGTTTAATCAGTGAGGAATAAGGATTTCTATGGGACAGGTTATATGCTGATCCTATAGAAATTACGACGAAAGACACGTGCAGAGAAGGTTTTTGCACGTGTCTTTTTAAAAAATATACACAAAACTGTTTGAATCCGGTATGAAAAAAATATTCTACAGTGGGCAAATATCGCCAGGGGCGGCTGGTCACAACCTGGGAATTCCGCAGAAAAAGGTTTTCGAACAGATTTATGAAAGGTATCTAAATGAGTAAAATATTGATCGTAGGCGGCGGAGCTGCTGGAATGATGGCCGGTGTTTATCTGGCAAGGGCAGGACATGAGGTCCACATTCTGGAGAAAAATGAGAAACTTGGAAAGAAAGTGTATATTACAGGAAAAGGCAGATGCAATGTTACAAATAACTGTGACACGGAAGAACTGTTCCGGGCAGTTATGTCTAACCCGAAATTCCTGTACAGTGCTTTCTATTCTTTCACGCCCCAGGATGTAATGGAATTCTTTGAAGAAGCGGGAGTTCCACTGAAGACAGAGAGAGGCAACCGGGTTTTCCCTGTGTCTGACCATTCTTCAGATATTATCCGCGGTCTGGAACGGGAACTTAAGAAAGCTGGTGCCCATATCCATCTTCGCACAGAGGTGAAAACGGTGAAGGTCAGTCCCTATGAGGAACCGGACGTGGATGAGAAAAAGGCACATCACAGCCGGGTAACAGGTGTAGAACTGGCAGATGGAAGTTTTATGGAGGGCGATCATGTTCTGGTTGCCACTGGAGGGCTTTCCTATCAGTCAACAGGCTCTACAGGTGATGGCTATCGCTTTGCAGAGGAAACCGGCCATAAAGTAAAGGAGCTTTCTCCGTCACTGGTTCCTCTTAAGACAAAAGAGGATTATATCCCAAGACTTCAGGGACTTTCCTTAAAAAACACCGAACTTACGATTAAGTCAGGCAAAAAGGTGCTCTTCCGGGATTTTGGTGAGATGATGTTCACCCACTTTGGCGTGACAGGCCCCATGATTTTATCTGCAAGCGCACATATTGGCAAACAACTGCAGAAATCCGGAGAACTGAATGCTTATCTGGATCTGAAGCCTGCCCTTACCATGGAACAGCTGGATGCCAGGATTCTGCGGGAATTTGAGGCAGGACAGAATAAACAGTTTAAGAATGTGATCGGCGTACTTTTTCCATCATCCCTTACACCTGTCATGCTGGAACTGGGTGGTATTTCTCCGGAAAAAAAGATACACGATATTTCCAGGGAAGAAAGAATTCACTTTGAAGAACTGGTGAAAGCTTTCCCATTTACCATCAATGGAATGGGAGAATATAAAGAAGCAGTTATTACAAGAGGCGGTGTTTCTGTGAAGGACATTCAGCCGGGAACTATGGAATCCCGAAAGGTAAAAAATCTCTATTTTATTGGAGAAGTGCTTGACCTGGATGCGGTAACCGGTGGCTATAATCTTCAGATTGCCTGGTCAACTGCGTATCTGGCAGCCATGGCATTGAAAAATGGATGAAAATCTGTTATAAATGTAAGAAGTGAAAAAACTGCGATTTAAGAGGAGGTAACAGAGAAAATGGGATGTAACATTGCCATTGACGGGCCGGCAGGAGCAGGCAAAAGCACAATTGCAAAGAGAGTGGCAAAGGAGCTGTCTTTTATCTATGTAGATACAGGCGCTATGTACCGCGCCGTAGCACTTTATCTGCTGAGAAATGAAATTGACGGAACAGATGCGGAAGCAGTTGCAGATAACTGTCAGAGCGCTGAGGTTTCCATTCGATATGAAAATGGAGAGCAGGTTGTAATTCTTAACGGTGAGAATGTAAATCAATATATCCGTACGGAAGAGGTTGGAAACATGGCATCCAAAACATCTGCAAACCCGGCGGTAAGGGCACATCTTCTCAATCTTCAGAGAAATCTGGCAGCAAAGAACGATGTTGTAATGGATGGCAGGGATATTGGAACTGTAGTTCTTCCGGACGCACAGGTGAAGATTTATCTTACTGCCAGCGTGGAGACCAGAGCTAAGAGGCGTTATGATGAATATCTTGCCAAGGGCGAGAGTGCTGATCTTGAAGAAATCAAGAAAGACATTGAAAACCGGGATCATCAGGATATGACAAGAGAAATTTCTCCTCTTCGCCAGGCTGAGGATGCAGTGCTTGTGGATTCTTCTCTTATGAACATTGATGAAGTGGTAGCTGCGATCCTTGGAATTTACAAAGATAAGGTGGAATAAACCATGGAAGTAAAAGTTGCAAAAACAGCAGGCTTTTGCTTTGGCGTGCAGCGTGCAGTAGATAAGGTATATGAACTGATCGACAGCTGTCCGGACAGGCTTTTTACCCTGGGCCCCATCATCCACAATGAAGAAGTGGTAAATGATCTGGAAAAGAAAGGTGTCCGTGTTGCTTCAGAAGAAGAACTGAAAACTCTTCCAGAGGGCAGCACCGTAGTGATCCGCTCACACGGTGTTGGAAAAAAAGTCTACGATCAGCTGGAAGAGTGCGGCCTTTCCTATGTGGACGTGACCTGTCCTTTTGTCCTGAAGATCCACCGGATTGTGGAAAAGGAGAGCAAAGCCGGTTCCCATATTGTGATCATTGGAGATCCGGATCATCCTGAGGTTGTGGGAATCTGCGGCTGGTGTATAGGACCATATACTGTGATCCGCACCAAACAGGACGCACTGGATTTCGTGCCTCCGGAAGGCAAAAATGTGTGCATTGTGTCGCAGACCACATTTAATTATAATAAATTTAAAGATTTAGTTGAAATTCTCCGCAAAAAGAGGTATGATAATACTGTTTTAAATATTCTTAATATTTTAAACACTATTTGTAATGCTACCGAAGAACGGCAGAGAGAAGCAAAGAGCATAGCCGGAGAGGTAGACACTATGTTAGTCGTAGGAGGCCGACATAGTTCCAATACTCAAAAGCTGTTTGAAATATGTAAAAAGGAATGTGAAAATACTTACTATATACAAACACCTGTAGACTTGGATTCAGATATGTTCCAATGCAGTAGTTATGTAGGTATTACAGCAGGGGCTTCAACCCCAAAGAAAATTATTGAGGAGGTTCAAGAACATGTCAGAATTAAGTTTTGAACAGATGCTGGAAGATTCCGTAAAAACAATCAGAAATGGAGAAATCGTACAGGGAAAGGTCATCGATGTGAAAGAAGATGAAATTATCCTGAATATTGGCTATAAAGCTGATGGTATTATCACCAAGAGTGAATATAGCAATGATCCTTCCGTAGTACTCACAGACGCTGTACATGTAGGTGACTCCATGGAAGCCAAAGTGCTTAAGGTAAACGATGGCGAAGGCCAGGTTATCTTAACCTACAAGAGACTTGCTGCAGAGAAAGGCAATAAACGCCTTGAGGAAGCATTCGAGAACCAGGAAGTATTAAAGGCTCCTGTAACTCAGGTACTTGACGGTGGATTATGTGTTAACGTTGAGGAGACACGTGTATTCATTCCTGCAAGCCTTGTTTCCGACACATATGAGAAAGATCTCAGCAAATATGCTGATCAGGAGATTGAGTTCGTTATCACAGAGTTCAATCCAAGAAGACGCCGCATCATTGGTAACCGCAAACAGCTTCTTGTTGCTGAGAAAGCTAAGAAACAGCAGGAGCTTATGGAGCGTATCCATGTTGGCGATACAGTAGAGGGTGTTGTTAAGAACGTCACAGATTTTGGTGCATTCATCGATCTGGGCGGCGCTGACGGACTGCTTCACATCTCTGAGATGTCCTGGGGCAGAGTAGAGAACCCGAAGAAAGTCTTCACAGTTGGTGAGACTGTAAAGGTTATGATCAAAGATATCAAGGGCGAGAAGATTGCTCTTACAATGAAATTCCCAGAGGAGAATCCATGGCTTACAGCTGCTGAGGATTTCGCTGTTGGAAACGTAGTAACTGGTAAAGTTGCACGTATGACAGACTTCGGTGCATTTGTTGAGCTTGCACCTGGCGTAGATGCACTTCTTCATGTATCTCAGATTTCCAGAGAGCACGTTGCAAAACCATCTGATGTGCTTACAATCGGACAGGAAATCCAGGCTAAAGTTGTTGATTTCAATGGCGAAGACAAGAAGATCAGCCTTAGCATGAAAGCTCTTGAGGCTCCGGCTGAGGAAGAGTCTGTAGAGGAATAATTTAACCAAGAGGGAAGTGTTGTGCATTTCTCTTATCCCATGTAACTAACCGCCATTCACAGGATTTGTGAATGGCGGTTAGTTTTGATATCATGAATATGATGTTGATAAAAAGACATTGTCTGTTAGAGCGTGTCTGGAAAAGGCTTTCTGCAAGATGTGCGTCACAATTTGCGGGAGATTTTGTCCGGATGAAGGCGCCGTAGCGAGCTACGACAACCGAATTCGGGTGAATCTCCCGCAAGTGGGGTGTTCAGATTGCGGGAATGATTTTTCAGATACGCTCTGGGGATGATGTCTTTTTTACGTGAGATTTTATATGCTTTGGAAGTTAGAGTATGTTTGAAAAAGGTTTTGGGAATTTTGAAATATAGGTTGAAAGTTTATTTTAATTTCCAAAATAAATATTCCAGGGTATGTATTAAATATTGCTTTTGCTTTTCTTCATTTTCCAGAAATTCCTCTGTGCATGGAAACCAGGTATAACAGGTCTCTCTTGTAGCAGATTTTTTCAGTCCTTTTTCCATAAATTTGCTAATAGATTTAGGGACTGCCATGTCCTCTCCGGGCAGATAATCATAACTTTTGTAATCACTGTAATATTGGCGGATACGGCCATTTAAAGGCTTTACAAGGAGGCTTACCAGGTTGTCCTGACCTGTAATATAGAATTCTTCTGTGCCGTTAGAAAAGGAAGCGGGCAGGCTGTAATGGGGGTTTATCTGCAAAATCAGATTGTCCCCGTCAAAATCAGTTCCGCGAACAGTAAATGCACCATCCCTGAGCGCAAGATACCCCATCATCTTAAACACATCTCCAAGTCCGAGAAGATCTTCCATATTGTGTCCCATAACCGTATCCAGGTCTGTCTGCTCCTGGTGTGCCATATATTTTTTATAGATTTTAATGCATTCCCCGCCATTACAGTAAATGCGCTTCTGTTCTCCTAGAAAGGCTTCCATCTGTTCCTGCTTTAACCCTGGGAGCTTTAAAAATCCCTTCAGAGGGCGAAGCACTTTATACAGGTCAAAAGAAGAAATCCCCTCAAAAGGATCTGGTAGCTCATAGAATTTATAACGAGCCTGAAGGTAAGGCTGATCAAAAGAATCTCCATTGTATTGGATGGTACAGCTGAAATTTTTTATAAATTCTGAAAAAAACTCCAATAATGCTTTTTCTTCCCGGAAATCGGGTGCAAGCCACTGATATAGCTGCCAGGAACCAGATTCATAGCAAACTGCACCAATTAAATATAAAAAAGATGAATTTCGTCCCAATCCAGTGGTTTCAATATCATAAAATAATGGTGAAAAATTGACATCCTCAGCAGCATTTCCAGATAAATTTTTAACAGTCTCAAAGTCCGGAAAACCTTGTAAAATCGGCATTTTTTTAACAATCAGCATGTTTATACTCCTTTCATGGATTGTATTTAATTATACACAATTTTTTTATTTTTAGGTAGTGAATTTTTTCATAAAATGCGGTATAGTAGAATGTATAGAATAGTCAGAATATATAAAGAAAAGGAGAAACCTATGTGGGATTTAGCAATTAATGGAGTGGATTTCTATCACATTGCCAATTGGTTTTACATATACAGTTTTCTTGGCTGGCTTTGGGAAACCTGCTACGTGTCTGTGCGAAAGGGCAAATTGATAAACAGAGGATTTATAAATGGTCCCCTGTGTACCATATATGGCTGTGGAGCTCTTGCTGTATACTTGATTCTTCTTCCCATCAGTGATAATCTGCTTCTTTTATTTGTGGGTGGAGTTGTAGTCGCCACTGTACTGGAATATGTGACAGCAGTGTTGATGGAGAATATTTTCCACACATCCTGGTGGGATTACAGTGATAACAAGTTTAATTTCCAGGGACGTATCTGTCTGGGCTGTTCCCTTGGATGGGGGGTGTTTACCGTTGGGCTTTTCAGAGTGCTTCATCCGGTAGTTCAGGAATTTACAGAATTGTATACCAGAAGAACTGGAGAGGTGGCTGTCTGTGTAATTACAGTCGTTTACATTGTGGATTTTGCTTTTTCTGCAGCTGCCGCTTTCCATTTGCACGAGCGTATTCCTGCATGGGAGCAGGCACTGGATCAGATGCGTGCAGAACTGCTTGTACAGGCGCGTGAGAAGATGGAGAATCTGGAGGAGAGCAGCGGACTTTCCAGAGATAGAATCAAGAAACAGCTGGAGAATAAGCTGGGACGCCTTGATGATGTTGCACTGATCAAGGAACTGGAAGAGAAGAGAACTGCTATGATGTCAGATATCTCTGAAGAGCTTCAGAAGCGTAAAGAGGCTATGGCTGGAAAGGTCAGCCACAACATGCAGCGTTTTGTAAAGGCATATCCAAATCTGAACCGTGGATATAAGCTCCATAAGAAATATGGATTTGGCAGGAAAAATAAAGACGCTGAATAAATACTCAGACAAAAGTGATATTAATAATATAAATCAAACAGACAATAAATCAGGTTGCTGCAGACAAAAGAGTCAGTGATCAATAATATAAAGGCGGTGAATATTAGTGCGATTAACTTTTAAAGGAGGCGTACACCCCTTCGAGGGGAAAGAAATGTCAAAGGACTGCCCGGTGGAGAAATATCTCCCTAAGGCAGATCTGGCGTATCCATTGTCCCAGCACATTGGTGCTCCGGCGAAGCCTGTGGTTGCAAAGGGGGACCACGTGCTTGCAGGCCAGATGATCGCAGAAGCAGGCGGATTTGTATCTGCCCCTGTTCATGCTTCTGTATCCGGTACGGTGAAAGGCATCGAGAAACGTCTGACAGCTACCGGAAGTATGGTAGATTCCATTATAGTGGAGAATGACGGACTGTATGAAGAGGTGGAATTCCACCCGGCAGATCCGGCTTCGCTTACCCGTGAGGAGATTATCGGAAGGATTCGCGATGGCGGTGTAGTAGGTCTTGGTGGTGCAGGCTTCCCCACACATGTGAAGCTTTCCCCCAAGGAGCCTGACAAGATTGAATACATATTGGTGAATGGTGCAGAATGTGAGCCCTATCTTACAAGTGATTACAGGCGCATGATGGATCAGCCGGAGAAGGTTGTGGAAGGACTGAAAATCGTAGTCGGACTTTTTCCAAATGCAAAGGGTTGTATCTGCATTGAGGACAATAAGCCGGATTGTATTGCCAGAATGAAAGAACTGGCTGCCGGAGTCCCGAATATCGAAGTAAAAGAACTGATGACCAAATATCCCCAGGGTGGTGAGCGTACCCTGATCTATGCAGTGACAGGAAGAGAAATCAACTCATCCATGCTTCCAGCAGATGCCGGATGTATTGTAGATAATGTTGAAACAATATGCAGTATTTATGACGCAGTGGCACTTGGAAGACCGATCATGAAGCGGATTTTCACAGTAACTGGTAAGGGCATCAACCGTCCGGCACATTTTGAAGTCTGTACAGGAACGGATATGGCCGAACTGATCGACGTAGCCGGTGGCCTGAAGGAGCATGCCGGTAAGGTGATTTCCGGCGGTCCTATGATGGGATTTGCTATGTATGATCTTCATGTACCATGTGTGAAGACCTCTTCTTCCCTTCTGTGTATGCAGAGTGACCCGGTATCAGATGCGAAAGAGGAAGAGACAGCCTGCATTAACTGCGGACGCTGTGTAAGTGTCTGTCCCGGACATGTGATTCCGGCAAGACTTGCGACCTTTGCACAGCGCGGCGATATGGAGAGCTTCCAGAAGTTTGATGGAATGGAATGCTGTGAATGCGGCTGCTGCAGTTACATCTGTCCGGCCAAACGTCCGCTGACCCAGAGCATTAAGTCCATGCGTAAAATGGTTCTGGCAAGCAGGAAGAAGAAATAATAAGGGGGAAGAAACGAATGGAACAAATGTTTAATGTATCATCTAATCCCCATGTCCGGGCAAGGATGACCACTGCAAAAATCATGCAGCTGGTTGTCATAGCGCTTTTGCCTGCTGCCCTTATGGGAATTTATAATCATGGATTAAAGGCTCTTGCCGTTCTGGTGGTATCCACCGGTTCAGCAGCGCTTGCAGAGTGGTTATATGATCATTTTATGCACAAAAAGAACACTGTGAAGGATTTCAGTGCAGTGGTAACCGGACTTCTTATCGGCCTGAATATGCCGGCAGGAATTCCGCTCTGGATCCCGGTGCTCGGCAGTATTTTTGCAATTATTGTGGTAAAACAGCTTTTTGGCGGTCTTGGACAGAACTTTATAAATCCGGCCCTGGCAGCCCGCTGTTTCCTTATGATTTCCTTTGCCGGCAAGATGACAGATTTTTCTGTATCAGACAGCTTTAAAGGTGCAGTTGACGGTGTGACAGGCGCCACTCCTCTGGCCGCTCTTCGTGACCATGGCTTTGTGGCAGGCTCCTCCGTTCCGGTTAAGAATCTGATTTTTGGTAATATCCAGGGAACCATCGGAGAGACTTCTGTAATTGCCATCCTGATCGGTGCAGCAATCCTGCTTTGCTACAAAGTGATCAGCGCCAGAATTCCGCTGACCTATATCGGCAGCTTTGCAGTATTTGTGATCATCTACATGCTCGCTTCCGGCAAAGGCTTTGATGTAAATTATCTGCTCACCCATCTCTGTGGTGGTGGTCTTATGCTTGGTGCATGGTTTATGGCGACGGACTACGTTACAAGCCCCATTACACCAAAGGGGCAGTATGTATATGGCGTCTGTCTTGGTGTTCTTACCGGAATTTTCCGTATTTTCGGAGCTTCCGCAGAGGGCGTTTCCTATGCGATTATTTTCTGCAACCTGCTGGTACCTCAGATTGAGCGTTTCACCCGTCCGGTTGCTTTTGGAAAAGGAGGCGCGAAGAAATGAAAAATAAGATCGTAAAAGATACTCTTGCGCTGACCGTGATCACACTGGTTTCCGGGCTGCTTCTTGGTCTTGTAAACGATATTACAGCAGGTCCGATTGCAAGCCAGCAGGCGAAAGAGAAAGAAGAGGCATATAAGGCAGTATTTGCTGATGCAGCCAGCTTCGAGACAGTTACAAGCGGTGAGGATACGGATCTGGAAAGCTATCTGGATGAAAACGGTTTCAAAGCTCAGAATATTGATGAAGTCATGCTGGCAAAGGATGACCAGGGAAATGAACTTGGCTATGCCTTTACCGTAACAACCTCAGAAGGCTATGGCGGGGACATTCAGTTTGCCATGGGCGTTCAGGATGATGGAACTCTGAACGGAATTTCCATTTTATCCATCAGTGAGACCGCTGGTCTTGGTATGCGTGCAACTACAGATGATTTTAAAAATCAGTTCAAGGATAAGAACGTAGAGAAATTTACCTATACAAAAACTGGTGCCACCTCTGATGATGAGATCGATGCTTTAAGTGGTGCGACAATTACCACAAATGCCATGACAAATGGCGTCAATGCAGGACTTGCCGCATTCCGTTATGAGAAAGGGGGCAGCCAGAAATGAAAAAGAATACACCATCTGAACGACTGATAAATGGTATTATCAAAGAAAATCCTACTTTTGTGCTGATGCTTGGTATGTGTCCAACACTGGCCATCACCACATCTGCAATCAATGGTATCGGAATGGGACTTACCACAACGGTGATTCTGGCAGCATCCAACCTGATGATCTCCCTGCTCCGTAATTTTATTCCGGACAGTGTGCGTATGCCTGCTTACATTGTTGTTGTAGCATCCTTTGTAACAATTGTGCAGATGCTTCTCCAGGGCTTTATCCCGTTTTTGTATTCTTCCCTTGGAATTTACATTCCGCTGATCGTTGTAAACTGTATCATCCTGGGAAGAGCAGAGGCTTATGCATCCAAGAACAAACCAATTCCCTCACTTTTTGATGGTATTGGAATGGGACTTGGATTTACTTTAAGCATCACCTGCATCGGAGCAGTACGTGAGCTGATCGGTGCCGGCAGTATTTTCGGCAAACAGATCCTTCCTCTTGCAGACGCTGCAGCAGGAAAAATGGGCTATGAGCCGGTAACCATCTTTATTCTTGCACCTGGCGCATTTTTTGTCCTTGCATTTTTATCTGCGCTTCAGAACAAATTCAAGATTGGTGCTGCAAAACGGGGCATCGATCCAAGCAATCCGGATTGCAAGGGTGGCTGTGCTTCCTGCGGAAATTCCATGTGTTCGGGAAAAAGGGGGTAAGAGAAGATGAAAGAATTATTACTGATCATTGTAAGCTCTGCGCTGGTAAATAACGTAGTCCTGAGCCAGTTCATGGGACTTTGCCCTTTCCTTGGAGTCTCCAAGACTACAGATACGGCAGCTGGTATGGGCGGTGCGGTTATTTTTGTAATCACCTTGTCCTCCTTTGTAACAAGTGTGATCTACAAGCTGATCCTTCAGCCGCTTGATCTGACTTACCTTCAGACTATCGTGTTCATTCTGATCATTGCAGCACTGGTGCAGTTCGTAGAAATGTTCCTGAAGAAAAGTATGCCTTCTCTTTACAAAGCACTTGGCGTGTATCTGCCTCTGATCACCACAAACTGCGCAGTTCTTGGTGTGGCTCTTACAAACGTGCAGAAGGATTACAATATTCTGGAAGGCACTGTAAACGGTTTCGCAACAGCATTTGGTTTCTCCATTTCTATTGTGCTGATGGCAGGAATCCGTGAGAAAATTGCCTACAACGATATTCCGGAAGCTTTCCAGGGATTTCCAACCGTTCTTCTGACAGCTGGACTGATGGCGATTGCGTTCTTCGGATTTTCAGGATTAATTTAAGGAGGCGTCGGGATGAATATTAGTGCGATTATAGCAGCAACAATTCTGGTTGCAGCAGTAGGCCTCTTCATCGGTGTTTTTCTTGGAGCAGCCGGAAAAAAATTTGCTGTTGAAATTGATGAGAAGGAAGTTGCCATAAGAGAAGCTCTTCCTGGAAATAACTGTGGTGGCTGCGGATATCCGGGCTGTGATGGTCTGGCAGCAGCAATTGCCAAAGGTGAAGCGCCTGTAAACCGTTGCCCGGTAGGCGGCGAGCCTGTTGGGAAAATAATTGCCGGTATTATGGGACAGGCGGCAGTTGAGACTGCCCGTCAGGTAGCTCATGTAAAATGCTCCGGAACCTGTGAAAAAGCGAAAGAAGAGTATATTTACACTGGAGTGGAAGACTGCGAGATGCTTCCTTTCGTGCCAAACGGCGGAGCAAAGACCTGTACATATGGCTGCTGTGGCTTTGGTAGCTGCGTAAAGGTCTGTCCATTTGATGCCATTCATATTGTAGATGGCATTGCAGTAGTAGATAAAGAAGCATGTAAAGCCTGTGGCAAATGTGTTGCCAAATGTCCGAGACATCTGATCGAGCTGATTCCGTACGACCAGAAAGTGGCTGTGGACTGCAGCTCCCATGATAAGGGCAAACAGGTGATGGATGCCTGTGAGATTGGATGTATCGGCTGTAAGAAGTGCGAAAAAACATGTCCAAACGGTGCAATTACCGTGGAAGATTTCTGTGCACATATTGATTATGAGAAGTGTACAGGATGCGGAGCATGTAAGGAGGCCTGTCCGAGAGGGGTTATCCGGGAGGCATAAAATAAAAATGAAAAGCCTGTATTTTCAGACTGTTGGCATAGAATGTAAATTATATGAGAACCAGCAGCTGGAATACAGGCTTTATTCTTGGGGTTAGAGCGTGTTTGAAAAATTATTCCCACAATCTGCACGCCCCACCCCGCGGTATATTTTGCCCGAATTCAGTTGTCGTAGCCCGTTACGGCGCCTTTATTGTGACATACATCTTGCAGAAAACCTTTTTCAAACACGCTCTATTGTGCTATGATATTCTAATCGGGTTTTCCCGGAACGTTTTTATATTTCAATAAACAAAAGAGGAGACATGCATATGATCTGGAAATTAATTTGGCTGTTTCTCATCTATTCCTTTGCAGGATGGGTGCTTGAGACAGTTCTTGCATCCCTGAAACAGAAGAAATTCGCAAACAGAGGTATTATCAACGGTCCGTTCTGTCTGATCTATGGATTTGGAGGATTCTTCATTACTGCATTTACAAGAGAACTGACTGGCATCTGGCTGTTTCTTGGCTGTGCCATTGTAGCCTCCCTGCTTGAGTGGATCGCCGGTCATTTAATTGAAATGTGGTACCACGAAAGATGGTGGGATTACCGGAATATCAAGTGGAATCTGGATGGATATGTCAGCGTACCGACCTCCTGTGTCTGGGGTCTTCTTGGTGTATTTGTGATCAAAATTGGAAACGGGCTTTGCATGTCTTTGTACAGTCTTCTTCCGGGACTTATAAGCAGAATTCTCATACTGGTTCTGATGGGATTTCTGGCAGTGGATGCTATTGCCACACTGACCATCCTTTTTGGGCACAGCAAGAATCCTGAAAGATGGATCGCTGCTGACCGGGATATTGATTCCGCAACAAAGAAGCTTGGGGCAAAAATTGATGATGTTGTAAATCGTCGAATTACCAAAGCATATCCTCAGAAGCAGCACACGGAGAGCGAAGAGGCACATCCGGAGATTTTTGCCTACGGCTGCAGCTTTTATAAAATCGTACTGCTGTTTTTTATCGGCGCATTTCTTGGAGATATTACAGAGACTATTTTCTGCCGGATTACAGCCGGATACTGGATGAGCCGCAGCAGTGTGGTGTGGGGAGATTTCAGTATTGTGTGGGGCCTTGCCATTGCAGCAGTTACAGCTCTTCTCTACAAATACAGAAACCGCTCCCAGCAGTTCCTTTTCTGGATGGGTACATTTCTTGGTGGTGCCTATGAATATATCTGCAGTGTTTTCACAGAAATTGTATTTGGAACTGTATTCTGGGATTACAGTGATATCCCGTTTAACCTTGGCGGCAGGATTAATCTTCTGTACTGCTTCTTCTGGGGATTTGCAGCAGTGGCATGGTTTAAAATATTCTATCCGCCTGTTTCCAGGCTGATCGAGAAGATTCCGGTGAAAATTGGAAAAATCATTACCTGGATCCTTATTATATTTATGCTTGCTGACGGAATCGTATCCAGCGCTGCACTGGCGCGTTATAATGCCAGAAGCAATGGCATAGAAGCGGAAAACAGCTTTGAAAGCTGGGTGGACAAACATTTTGACGATGAGCGGATGGCGCAGGTATATCCCAAGGCAAAGAAGGTTGGTTAAGGACTTGTTTTAACCGAATAATTGCTTGATATAAATTCTAGAAGTTATAATAATGCTGTCAGTGTGAAAGGATTTTTTACACCGACAGCTTATTTTTTGCCGGAATTTAACAGGGGGAAAACAGCGGATTTTACAAATAATGTATAAAATCATACGTGTTCGAATTAATCGCTTTATGAAAAAGAAGGAGAAAATGTACATGAAAGCAAAAAAGATCAGCGCATTATTATTAGCAGCAGCAATGACCGCTTGTGCGGTTCCTGCACAGGGTGCAGCAGCAGATGAACCAAAAGTTCCGAAATATATTTTCTTGTTTATTGGTGATGGAATGAGTTATCCTCAGGTTCAGACAACAAACTATTATCTGAATGCAATTGAAGATGATGGAGATGATATTCTTACAAGTGAAAGCAAGCTGAATATGATGAAATTTCCGGTAGCAGGCTCTGCGCAGACCTATGACAGCACTTCATTCTGTCCTGATTCCGCTTCTACAGCTACTTCCATTTCCACAGGTCATAAGACTTATAGTGGAACCATCAATATGGATGAGAAGATGGAAACTTCTTATGAGACAATTGCTGAAAAATTAAAAAAACAGCTTGGCTATAAGGTTGGAATTCTTTCTTCCGTAAACTTAAATCATGCAACACCGGCTGCATTTTATGCTCATCAGGCTTCCAGAAATAACTATTATGAAATTGGTCAGGAACTGATTGCAAGTAATTTTGATTATTTTGCAGGTGGTGGTCTTAAGAAAACAACTGGTTCAGAGGGAGACCAGACAGATTTATATGAGCTTGCTCAGGAAGCTGGATATAAAGTGATTAAGACAAAAGCAGAGGCAGAAAATCTTACTGCAGAAGATGGAAAAGCAATTGTAATTGATGAGACACTTGCTGATGACGATGCGATGAGCTATGATATGGATCTGGAAGATGGCGAATGGGGTCTTTCTGACTATGTGAAAAAAGGTATTGAAGTTCTGGATAATGATACTGGATTTTTCATGATGGTTGAGGGAGGAAAAATTGACTGGGCCTGTCATGCAAATGATGCAGCTGCAACTATTACAGATACTGTTGCAATGGATGAGGCAGTGGGAAAAGCTGTTGATTTTTATAACGAGCATCCAGACGAAACTTTGATTTTGGTAACAGGTGATCACGAGACAGGTGGTCTTACCATAGGATTTGCAGGCACCGACTATGATACATTTCTTGCAAATATCAGTAATCAGAAAATCTCTTACGCAAAATTTGATTCTGATTATGTAGTGGCATATAAAGAAAACAAAACTGATTTTGATACAGTAATGGCTGATATCACAGAACTCTTTGGTCTGCAGGCACCTACTGGTACAACAGAGTCCTCAAATCAGGCTGACAGCAAGGATGTGCACCCAGAAGGCGAAGAAGATAAGGGAAGTCTTGTAATGACAGATTATGAGTATCAGAAGCTTCAGAATGCTTATGAGGAAACAATGAGCAGAACAGGAGAAGAGGAAGAGTTTGGTCAGGAAGAATATCTGATGTATGGAAGCTATGAACCACTTACTGTAACAATTACTCATATTCTGAACAACAAGTCTGGCATTAATTTTGCATCTTATGCACATACAGGACTTCCGGTGGAAGTATTTGCCATGGGAGCCGGACAGGAGCAGTTTGAAGGCTATTATGACAATACCGATATTTTCAATAAAGTGGCTGCAATTACAGGAGTAAAATAAATGGTAAGAGACAGACTTAAAAAAAGTTCTGTTTCTATAATAGCAATATTGTTAATCCTCATCCTCATAGTTCTTCCAACGGGCTATGAGGATGCTGCTATTTATAAGGGAACAGACAGAGTAAGAGCAAAGGTGATTTCCACAGATGAAAGCTCTGTGATTAATAATGGCTTGATTCAGTCAGGCGAGCAGTATTGTAAGGTGAAAATACTTGATGGAAAGTTTAAAAATGAGACTGCAGATGCAGTAAATATGCTGAGTGGCTCTTTGGAAGCGGACAAAATATTTCAGAAAGGAGATGTTGCCCATGTAGTAATCAGTTATAGCAAAGATAAGATTCTTTCAATTATGATGAGTGACCATTATCGTCTGGATAAAGAAGCTATTCTGGCTGGATTATTTGTTTTGCTTTTAATCGGGTTTGCAGGAAAAACAGGTTTAAGAGCAGTATATTCGTTTCTCATTACAATTCTGGCAATCTGGAAAATTTTGACACCAGCTTATTTAAAAGGTGCGAATCCAATATGGTGGGGAATTGCGTTAACTGCCTTTCTTACTCTTCTTATTATATTTTTGGTGTACGGATTTGACAGAAAAACACTGGCTGCATCTTCAGGTGCTTTGCTGGGGGTGTTTGTGACTTGTGTTATGGGGTGTATTTTTACAGACGCTTTTAAAATTCACGGAGCAGTTATGGCATATTCGGAAAGTCTTTTGTACGCTGGTTATCAGAATCTGAATCTTTCTCAGATTTATATGAGCGGTATTTTTATCGGAGCATCAGGTGCTATGATGGATCTGTCCGTTGATATTACTTCGGCAGTAAATGAAGTAATTTGTAAAAAGCCGAATATTGGATGGAAAGAAGCAGCCAGATCAGGAATGAATGTTGGCAGAGCAGCAATGGGAACTATGACTACCACATTGCTTCTTGCTTATTCTGGCGGTTATATTGCTCTTTTGATGACGTTTATGGCACAGGGAACACCAATTGATAATATTATGAATTACAAGTATGTTGCAGCTGAATTACTGGATACTGTAGTTGGAAGCTTCGGGCTTGTGACAGTTGCCCCTTTTACAGCCCTGACAAGTGCCTGGCTTCTTACAAAGAAAAAATAATACTACACTTTTACTATTATTTTCTGAAAATTAAAGTGCTATACTCCTTTCGGACAAGGAAATAAGGGCCCGCAAGTTTCCTTCCTGCAACTGAAAGGAGTATTTTATTATTATGAAAAGAAAATATATCGCTTGCCGGCGCGTCCTTTTTGAAAAAATCGAATGAATGTTTGCTTTTTTCGGTGGAATATGGTATGATGACAAAGAATTTCGAATATAACTCTTTACAATAGATAAAACAGGAGGTCCTCCCCATGATCTCATTCATCCGAGGAACAGTAGCAGACCTTACCGAGAATTCTGCAATCATAGAATCAAATTGCATCGGATTTGAAATAAATATGACCGGAAACGCTCTGGCACAGCTGCACATTGGACAGGAAGTGAAGCTTCATACTTATTTTCAGGTAAGAGAAGATGCAATGGTTCTCTATGGATTTTTCAATAAAGATGATTTACAGGTGTTTAAACTTCTTCTTGGTGTAAACGGAGTTGGACCGAAAGCTGCTCTGGGAGTTCTGGCAGGAATCACTGCAGATGAGCTTCGCTTTGCTGTTCTTTCCGATGATGTGAAAACTTTGTCAAAAGCCCCTGGAATCGGTAAAAAAACAGCCCAGAAGCTGATCCTGGAGCTGAAGGATAAGCTCAGTCTGGAAGAAGCCTTTGAGCAGAAGCTTGCCAATGAACAGGCTCAGGCTACTACAGCTGCAGCTGGAGCAGGAATGACAGATGCCAGACAGGAAGCAGTAGAAGCACTGGTGGCACTTGGCTACAGCAGTACAGATGCCCTCCGCGCAGTGCGCAAGGTGACAGATGTGGAGCCGACGGATGTAGAAGGAATCCTGAAAGCTGCATTGAAGAATTTTTAGATTCCATAAATTTTTTCGCAAAGGGTGCTATCGTGAATGAAATGCATCCCGGTATATAAATGCAAACACTAATTTCAAGAGGTAAAAAATGGACAATCGTATCATAACCACTGATGTTATGGAAGAGGATTTTTCTCTGGAAGGGAATCTTCGCCCACAGACCCTGGACGAGTATATTGGCCAGGAAAAAACCAAAAATACCTTAAAAGTATATATTGAAGCTGCCAAACAGCGTCACGATTCCCTGGACCATGTCCTTTTCTATGGCCCTCCGGGACTTGGAAAAACTACCCTTTCCGGTATTATTGCCAATGAAATGGGTGTGCATATGAAAGTGACTTCCGGCCCTGCAATTGAGAAGCCTGGAGAAATGGCGGCGATTCTGAATAATCTTCAGGAAGGGGATATTCTTTTTGTAGACGAGATCCATCGCCTGAACAGACAGGTGGAAGAGGTGCTTTATCCTGCCATGGAGGATTTCGCCATCGATATTATGATCGGGAAGGGCGCTTCCGCCAGGTCGATCCGACTGGATTTGCCGAAATTTACCCTTGTAGGTGCTACCACCAGAGCCGGGCTTCTTTCTGCGCCGCTCCGTGACCGTTTTGGTGTGATTCATCATCTGGAATTTTACAGTAAGAAGGAACTAACCACAATCATCATGCGCTCTGCCCAGGTACTTGGAGTAGAAATTGACGTGAAAGGTGCCGGAGAGATCGCCATGCGCTCCCGGGGAACGCCCCGTCTTGCAAACCGTCTGTTAAAGCGTGTCCGTGATTTTGCCCAGGTGAAATATGACGGAAGGATCACTTACGATGTAGCATGCTTTGCTTTGAACCTTCTGGAGGTAGATCAATATGGTCTGGACAAACTGGACCGCCAGATCCTGACTACTCTTATTGTAAATTTCAAAGGCGGCCCTGTTGGACTTGACACTTTGGCAGCAGCCATCGGTGAAGATTCCGGTACTTTAGAAGATGTGTATGAGCCGTACCTTCTGAAAAATGGCTTTCTGAACCGCACCCCGAGAGGGCGGATGGCCTCCGCACTTGCTTACGAACACCTTGGTTTTCCTGTTCCGGAAATATAAAAGATAAACTTTTGTAAAAAATCCTATACTTTTCAACATTTTTCGATTATAATAGGAGTGCTTACATAAATTGTAATACGAAAAGATAATAAACAGACTGGTTTTTCCGGGCATATTGTGTTGCTGGTCACAGAGTGAACAGTAACAATATGAAGTTGCTGTTTTCTGCTAATATTCCGCGATACGGTTACTGTCTATAGAAGAAAAGCAGCGGATTATTTGGGGGGTAACAGTGTAAGGAGAAGCTGGTAGTATAAAGATACAGGAGGCTTGAACGAATGGCGGTCAAGAATACAGCACAGGTGATCATCGGGGGTAAGATCATTACCCTTGGAGGATATGAATCAGAGGAATATTTCCAGCAGGTTGCATCATATATGAATAAGAAGATAGGAGAGCTGGAGACTGTGCCAGGATACGGCAGACAGCCTATGGAGACCAAGCATATGCTTCTCAGCCTGAACATTACCGACGATTACTTCAAGGCGAAGAAGCAGGTGGAGACTTATGAACTTGATCTGCAGCAGAAGGATCAGGAGATGTATGATCTGAAGCATGAGCTTATTTCTCTTCGTATGCAGATTGAAGAGGCACAGAAGAATGAACAGGAAGCCCTTGACGAGAAGAATCTCCTGGAGGGTAAAGTAAAAGAACTGGAAAAAGAACTGGATGAAATGCTGAAATAATAGCAGGAGGGATTGCTTAGGTGATTCCTCTTTTCCTTTATCAAAGTGTGTAAAAAACGTTTTCGCAATTTGCAGATTTAGGCCTGCTATACATAAAGGAAAAAGCTGTGAATTGTGGAGGCTGTTTTCATTGAAGAAACCTTAAATTCTCATAAAAATTGGAGGACAAACTTTGAATCCTAATAACATAGAATTGCTGGCTCCTGCCGGTTCCTACGAAGGCTTTGAAGCTGCACTTGGAGCAGGTGCGGACGCTGTGTACGTAGGCGGTGCAATGTTCGGAGCCAGAGCATATGCCCAGAATTTTAACGAAGAAGAGCTTCTTCGCGCCATTGATGTGGCGCATATTCATGGTAAGAAGCTGTATCTTACGGTCAATACCCTGTTAAAAAATAGAGAATTAAAAGAAGAACTGGTTTCCTATCTGGAACCATACTACAATGCAGGCCTGGATGCAGTGATCGTCCAGGATATGGGAGTATTTTCCCTTTTGAAAAAAGAATTTCCGAAACTTCACCTTCATGCCAGCACGCAGATGACTGTAACTGGTCCGGAAGGAATGAAATTCCTGGCAGATCAGGGGGCGACCCGGGTGGTAGCTGCAAGAGAACTTTCCCTTCAGGAACTTTCCCGTATGCATGAAGCCTGCCCAATTGAGATAGAGGCTTTTGTCCATGGAGCACTTTGCTACAGCTATTCAGGACAATGTCTGATGAGCAGTCTTTTGGGAGGCAGAAGCGGAAACAGAGGTCGTTGTGCCCAGCCTTGCCGTCTGCCATACCAGGTGAAGAATTTCAGGGCAAAAGAGTATGGAAAAGGAGAATTCTGCCCGTTAAGCCTGAAAGATATCTGTACCATTGAAATTTTACCTGAAATTATAGAAGCGGGAGTTACCTCTCTGAAAATAGAGGGCAGAATGAAGCAGCCGGCTTACACTGCTGGCGTTACCGGTATGTATCGGAAATATCTGGATTTTCTTTTTGAAAAAGGACCTGCGAATTATCACGTGACAGAAAAAGATAAAAAATATCTTCTGGATCTGTTTAATAGAGGCGGTTCCTGTACAGGCTACTATCAGATGGGAAATGGTCCTCAGATGATGGCATTTACAAATGAGAAAAAAACGGGGGAAGTTTTTCTGGAAACGAAGCAGCTGAAAGAGAAAATTACAGGCGAACTTCACCTTGTCCCCGGTTCTCCGGTTCTTCTTCATGTTTCCTGTCAGGGGGAAGATGCATATGAATGTGTTGGAGAAGTACAATACGCAAAGAGCCAGCCGGTAACGGAAGAGCGGGTGCGTCAGCAGATGGACAAGCTGGGAAACACCTCATTTATATGGGAAAAACTGGAAATTTATATGGAAAATTCCGTTTTTGTTCCCATGAAGATTTTAAATGAAGCGCGGCATCAGGCATTAGAGGATCTGAAGGAGAAGCTTTTACAAAAATACAGGCGAAACGTGGGAGACGAGCGGGTTAAGAGAATTGCGGAGGAGACGCCGGCAAAAATCAGTGCGATTGCGGCCTGTGATCATGTTCCCCGCAAAAAAGAGGAATACATTCCGGTTTACGTGTCCTGTGAAAGCGAGGAGGCTTCTGAAGTCCTCTGCCAAAAAGACGGAATCCAGGGTATTTATCTTCCTTACGCATTAATAGAGAAACATTTGCAGACAGGTCTTGACAATGGAAAAGAAATGTATCTTTCTCTTCCTCACATTACAAGAGAAAATCCACCGGAAGGCTATATGAAGCAGGTGAAAAAGTGGCTGGAAGCAGGGCTGAGCGGATTTCTTGTGCGGAATCTGGAGTCCTACAGTGCACTGGCACAGATGGGACTGGCAGACAAGTGTGTGCTGGATCACTCCCTGTATACCTGGAATGATGAAGCCATCCGTTTCTGGAAAGATCAGGGAATCCTTCGAAATACAGTTCCCCTGGAGCTGAATGAGAAGGAACTTCGCCACAGAGAAAATGCAGGCAGCGAGATGATTGTCTACGGCCGTCTGCCTCTTATGCACAGCGCCCAGTGTGTACGAAAGAATACTTTCGGCTGCAATGGACAGGAGGAGAGGCTTGTTCTGAAAGACCGTTATGACAAGGAATTTCCTGTAGTCTGTTATTGTCGTCCATGGAAAATGGGAAATACAAAGGCGGCAGAGTCGTGTTATAATATCATCTATAACAGTCTGCCATACGGTCTTTTGAAGGAAGCTGACAGGGTGAAAGAGCTTGGTGTTTCATCTGTAAGACTGGCTTTTACCATAGAAAGCAGGGAAGAAACAGAACAGATCGTGGAAGACTTTGTGGCTGCATATCATGGCAGCCAGGTATCTCACGAATATGAGTTTACAAAAGGTCATTTTAAAAGAGGAGCCGAGTAAAGGCGTATGATTAATATTGTTGTTGAATTATCCAAATATGTGATCCTGACACTGATGATCGTGTACACAGTTTTGTGCTACTACCTTGTTGTGGGGAAACACGCTTCAGACAGGAAAGGACTTTTAAGAAGTCAGATCACTTTAACCTTTTTTCTGGATTTTACCGCATTTGTTGTGATTTTTCTGAAAACCTTTGATTTTAAGGTTGTCATCTTTTATGCAGAAATGATGATATATTTTGCTGCGATCCTTATTTTATACCGCAGAATTTATAAAAATGCGTCTATGCTGCTTTTAAATAATATGTGCATGCTTTTAAGCGTTGGATTTATAATGCTGTGCAGGCTGGATATTGCCTCTGCCAATAAGCAGCTTTTGATCGTTGCGTGCGGAAGTGCAGTGGCGCTGGTGATCCCGGTTATGATCCGCAAGATGAAATTTCTCAAGGATCTTACCTGGGTGTATGCAGGGCTTGGGATTGTTCTTCTTGGAGCAGTTCTTGTTCTGGCACAGACAAGCTACGGCGCCAAGCTTTCTCTGATGGGAATCCAGCCTTCCGAGGTGATCAAGCTCACCTTTGTGTTCTTTATGGCATCCCTTCTGGCAAGAGAGGTAACTTTTAAGAAAGTTGTGCTGGCTACTGTTGTGGCAGGTCTCCATGTGGGAATCCTGGTGCTTTCAAGAGATCTTGGAAGCGCTGTAATCTTTTTTGCAGCTTATCTGGTGCTGATCTATGTATCAACCAGGAAGCCGGCATACCTTTGCATTGGAATTGCAGGCGGTACAGCAGGCGCTGTAGTGGCATATCACCTGTTTGGTCATGTAAGGCAGCGTGTCAGTGCGTGGAAAGATCCTATGGCAGTTTATCAGAATGAAGGATACCAGATTGTACAGTCCCTGTTTGCCATTGGTACAGGCGGATGGTTTGGAATGGGACTTTGCCAGGGCTCTCCGGAGAAAATTCCGGTTGTAAAAAACGACTTTATTTTCAGTGCGATCTGCGAGGAGCTTGGCGGGATTTTTGCCATCTGCCTGATCTTTGTGTGTATGAGCTTTTTCCTTACTATCGTGGAGATTGCCCTGCAGATCAAGAATCCATTTTATAAACTGATCGCTATTGGTCTTGGTGCGGAATATGCGTTTCAGGTGTTCCTTACCATTGGAGGTGCTACCAAATTCATACCTATGACAGGTGTGACTCTTCCTCTGGTCAGCTATGGAGGAAGTTCCATTATGTGTATGATTTTGATGATCGCTATTATCCAGGGCTTGTATATTTATAGAGAGGACGAGGACGAAGAAATTGAGAGACATCGACGAGAGGCAGCAAAGAGAGCGAGACAGAGAGCTGTTGAGGCAGCGGAAGAAAGAGATTACTAAAAAGCGCAAAGCCAGAAATAAAGAATATACCTTTGTTTCCATCTTCTTTGGGATTATTTTTATCAGTATGATCGGGTATCTGATTTATTTCGATGGCTTTAAAAGCGATGATTTTATTAACAGCCCTTACAATACCAGACAGGATTCCTTTTCCGACCGTGTAGTACGAGGTAAGATCCTGTCTTCTGACGGACAGATTTTGGCGCAGACCAATGTAAGTGAGGATGGAACTGAGACACGTAATTATCCATATTCCAATATGTTCTCCCATGTTGTGGGTTATGATACCAATGGAAAAAGCGGTCTGGAATCAGAGGCGAACTTTACCCTTCTGACTTCCCATTCCTTTTTTCTGACTCAGATGAAGAATCAGTTCCTTAATGAGAAGAATACCGGAGATACGGTTGTATCTACCCTGAATGCCAATCTTCAGAGCATTGCATACAATGCATTGGGTGACAGAAGAGGGGCTGTTGTGGTAATGGAACCATCTACCGGAAAAAGGCTTGTAGAAGTGAGCAAGCCTGATTTTGATCCCAATACCATTGGGGATAATTGGGACTATCTGGTAAACGACGAGAATGACAGCAGTCTTCTGAACAGAGCCACAAATGGTGCATATCCGCCAGGTTCCACCTTCAAGGTTGTGACTGCACTTGACTATTTCCGCAAAAAGGGAACTTTTGAGGGATACAATTATCTCTGTGAGGGAAGTATCACCTTGCAGGATCACACGATCCACTGTTATCACAATACGGTTCACGGGCAGGAGAATTTCTATTCTGCATTTGCAAATTCCTGTAACTGTGCATTTGCAGATATTGGAGTTGGTCTTGGGGGTGCGTCTCTTCGCGAGACTGCGGAGGATCTTCTGTTTAACAAGAGTCTGCCTCTGAACTCCTACAGAACCAGCAGCTTTTCCCTTGATGCAGATTCCGTAACGCCTCTGATCATGCAGACTGCCATTGGACAAGGCAATACTCTTGTGTCTCCTATGCATATGGCATTGATCACCTGTGCCATTGCAAATGACGGTGTTCTGATGAAACCTTATCTTATTGACGAGGTGGTAAATGACAATGGCGATTCAGTAAAAAAGACAGAACCGGTAGCTTATAAACGGCTGATGAGTTCCAATGAGGCCAATCTTCTTGGCAAATTAATGAAACAGGTGGTTGATTCCGGTACAGCTTCCGCACTTTCCGGCAGAAGCTATACAGTAGCAGGTAAGACTGGTTCCGCAGAGTTTGACGAGGAAGGACACAGCCATTCCTGGTTTATCGGCTATTCCAATGTGGATGATCCGGATCTGGTGGTTGCCGTGATCGTGGAGAATGGCGGTTCCGGCAGTGAGGCAGCAGTTCCGATTGCGGGACAGATTTTTGATGCTTATCACGCCAGCTAACAGCAATCTATATGATATTCCCTGTTGCCAGTTTTCTGAAAAAGAGGTATACTATATACAGTTTAGAAAACACACGCATTACAGGAGGATTGCAGCATGATAGAAGCAACGAGCTGTGGCGGTGTGGTAATTCATCGAGGTAAGATTCTTGCACTATATAAATCTTACAAAAACCGTTACGAAGGCTGGGTTTTACCGAAAGGAACCGTAGAGCCAGGAGAGACTCATGAGCAGACCGCATTGCGGGAAGTGAAGGAGGAAGCTGATGTCAGAGCTTCCATTGTGAAGTATGTAGGCAAGAGCCAGTACAATTTCACAGTGCCGGAAGACATGGTCAATAAAGAGGTACACTGGTATCTTATGACGGCGGATAATTATCATAGCAAGCCTCAAAGAGAGGAATTTTTCGTGGACTCCGGGTATTACAAGTTTCACGAGATTTACCATCTGCTTCGTTTTGCAAACGAGAAGCAGATCGTTGAGAAGGCGTACCAGGAATATCTGGAACTGCGAAGTGCCGGATTATGGGACAGGCAGCAGAAATATTTCTGATTCATGGGGAGAATAAAGGCTGCGTAGCTGATTTACGCAGCCTTTATTATATGATAATGTTGCTAGAGCCTGTTTGAAAAAGCATTCCCGCAATCTGCACGCCCCACTTTGCGGTATATTTTGCCCGAATTCGGTTGCCGTAGCTCGCTACGGCGCCCTCCTCCGGACAAAATCTCCCACAAATTGTGACGCACATCTTGCAGAAAGCCTTTTTCAAACACGCTTTAGGGAATGATTTTTCAAACACGCTCTAGCATCTGACAGGTTCGTTCTGTGAACGAGGTTCACAAGAAATGCTTTGCGGAATAGTTGCAAAATGTTTAAAATTTCCAGAGAAGGGAATCATTAATATAACAAAAGGTGTATGTCAAGCAGTAATAACAAAGGAGAGTTGTGCCGAATATGCTGAAATGGCGAGAAGACTATTATGTGGGAGAAGGAATCAAAGACGCGGCAAAAGCACGGAGGAGGATTGACGCAGGCAGGGTGGCTTTTGGTGTTTATCTGGTCACATTGTCTGAGAATCCGGGAAATCTTCTTGAAATTGTACCGTCCTACATGCTGATCCAGAAGAGCTATTATGCCAGATGTCCTGAGATTGTTGGTATGGCGAAGGGAAAAGACGAAGCCATTGATCTGGCAGTAGATATTGTGAAGAATATTTACGGGGAGACAGGTGCATTTCAGGTAAAAGAATATTTTAAGAACAGGTGAGCGCATGTTACATATACTGTGGATCCTCATAAAGTTTATATTGATCATACTGGGAATCCTGCTGGGACTTGCGCTTCTGGCAGTGCTTCTTCTGTTGTTCTGCCCGGTACGCTACCAGGCGAGGGCTGTGAAGGAGACCGGCAGCTTCAAGGAGACAGAACTGGAAGCCAGAATTACCTGGCTGTTCCACGTCATAGGCGTCAGGTTTTGCTTTCATAATGGAGAAGGAAAGCTGGTGGTCCTGTTTTTTGGAGTTTCATTAGAAACTATAAAAGGCTGGCTTAAGAAGCTAAAAGGCGGCAGAAGAAAGAACTCCGTCAGCCAAACCTCCAGGAGTAAGGCAAAGAAGAGGAAAAAGAAATCTGCGCAAACGAAGGGAATATCTCAGGAGAACAGAACAAAAAAGCCAGATGTAAAAGAAGCTTCTGGTGAAGAGTCGAATGTGAGTAATGCTGTTGCTGAAGAGAAAACTAAGCAGATGGCAGAGTCTCGCATAGAAACTGAGAAGAAAGCATCTCAGCCTGAAGCACATGCAGCAGAGAATTTTCAAGATCATGCGCCAAAAACTGAGGCGGTGCTGTTGGAAAATAATACAGCAGAACCGCAGACAGGGAAGCCATCAGCAGAGAAGCAGGAAGAAAATATCAAATCTGCTTCAAAGTCCGGCTTAATTACGCGTATTTGGGAAATACTAAGCAAAATAATCCGATTCCCGGGTAATCTGTGGAATAAGGTTATTTCAATAATTAAAGGTATAATTGAGAAAATTAAAAATATAAAGAAAACAATTTCAGGAATCACAGATAAGCTTGGCTGGTGGAAAGAATTTCTTACCAATGAACGGACCAAGGCTGCAATTTCTCTTATATGGAAAGATGCAAAAGGTCTGCTCCATCATGTACTTCCAACGAAATTGGAAGGTGATGTTACTTTTGGATGCGATGATCCGGCCATTACCGGGACAGTTCTGGCAGTGCTTGGTATGACCTTTCCATTTCACAAGAACAGGATTCATGTGAATCCGCTTTTTGATGGAGAGAACCAGCTGACTGGAAATGTATTTCTGAAAGGTCGTATTTATGGCATTGTGCTTATCAAGGCAGCAATAGAGATTTACTTCAATAAAAATATAAAATACGTTATCAACCGATGGAAGCATAAGGAGGACTAGAAATGGAAAACGAAAACAACTTTAAAGAAACCGTAAGCTCCCTGTTTAAGGGAATGGATGGATTTGTATCTGCGAAGACAGTGGTAGGAGATGCGATCCATGTAGGAGACACCATTATACTTCCACTGGTGGATGTATCCTTTGGTGTAGGCGCTGGTGCATTTGCAGGTGATAAAAAGAACAATGGCGGCGGAGGTCTCGCCGGAAAGATGAGCCCATGCGCAGTTCTGGTAATCCAGAATGGCACCACCAAGCTTGTAAACGTAAAGAACCAGGATGGTCTTACTAAAGTTCTGGATATGGTTCCTGACTTTGTAAACCGCTTCGCACCTGGCGGAGATAACAGCGCGGATGAAACTGTAGATCCTGCTTCAGACACGCTCTAAGAAAACAGTCATATCTGTCAGCTGTCTGATCAGGTAACTGATTATAAAAGATACAGGCGGTTATTTTAGAAGTTAATGTGTTCAGATGTGGCATTTCAGCATAAAATATACTAAACCAAAGAGGCAAGGCTGTATGAATTATGGGAAAAGCTCTTGGTTTTATGTTGTTTTTCATCGGACTTGGAATGGTGATCGGCTTGCTTGTCTCTGAGACCACCGCACTTCTGATTGCAGCAGCTTTGTGTATGCTGTGTGGCTATCATTTATTTTGTAAATAAAATGGGTATGAAAAGATTATCAGCGAATCCTTTCATACCCATTTACATTTTATGTAATGATCTATTTTATGAAATGAGTGTCAAAAGGTCTTTTGACACTCATTTGATACCCGGATTGCTACGCAGCTACGCTGCTCCCGCAATCCTCCAAATATTCGAAATCCGCTGATTTACTGCGTAAATTGCTACTTTCTCATATTTGGCGTGTCCCAAGCTCAAAAGCCTTATCGTGCAAGCACGAACAGCTTTTTGACCTTTTGACACTGGTATCATTTTATTAAAATAATTTCTGTCTGGGAGAAACTGCTCTGGAGCTTGTTGAAAAAGGCTTTCTGCAAAATGTGTGCCATATTTTGCGGGAATGATTTTTCAAACACACTTAGAAAATGCTTATCCGGGAAACAAAAAAAATAGCCCCCACAAAACTGTGAGGGCAGGTGTTTCTTAGGCTCTTTCAACGTTTCCGGATCTTAAGCAGGAAGTACATACGTACATTTTCTTAGCTCCGCCTTCAGTTTTAACCTTAACGGATTTCACGTTTGATTTCCACATCTTATTGGATCTTCTATGGGAATGACTCACATTATTTCCGAAATGAGCACCTTTTTCACAAATTGCGCATTTAGCCATGATAGCACCTCCTTGACGCTTTTTTTCAACAGTTCATATTCTAACAGATGGAAAAACATTTTGCAAGCAAAAAAAGGAAAATTTTAAAACAATTTAAAATAAATTTGCTATTTGCGTGGATGCGTGCTAAAATTGGACATTGTGTTATGAATGAAAAAAGGGTATAATATGGTATATACATTTTGAAAATCAAATTAATGGAGGTAAACCATATGAAGGGACGTATAGATTCCGGCCTTGGCCAGATCATTATTGATACGGATGTAATCGCGACTTATGCAGGAAGCGTTGCAGTAGAATGTTTTGGTATTATCGGTATGGCCGCTGTCAGCATGAAGGACGGCCTTGTAAAGCTGCTCAGGAGAGATTCCTTACAGCATGGTATAAATGTTAAGATCACAGAAGATAATAAGATTCGCCTTGATTTTCATGTAATCGTGGCGTACGGTGTGAATATCAGCACTATTGCAGATAATCTTGTAAACAATGTAAAATATAAAGTCGAGGCTTTTACAGGAATGGAGATTGAGAAAATCAACATTTACGTAGAAGGTGTTCGTGCAATAGATTAGGATTAGAGGAGGAAACTTGTGGTGGATAGACAGACCATAGATGCCAAGATACTTTCCAGAATGTTTCTGGCAGGAGCCAAGAACCTGGAAGCGAAGAAAGAATGGATCAACGAGCTGAATGTATTCCCGGTTCCGGATGGAGATACCGGTACGAATATGACAATGACTATTATGTCAGCTGCATCAGAGGTAAGCAGTCTTACAGATCCTGATATGGAGACACTCGCCAAGGCTATTTCGTCCGGTTCCCTGCGTGGAGCCAGAGGTAACTCAGGCGTTATTCTTTCCCAGCTTCTCAGAGGCTTTACCAAGGGAACCAAGGGACATAAAGAAATGGATGCAGTTGTGATCGCAGCTGCTATGGAGAAGGCTGTAGAGACTGCATACAAAGCGGTTATGAAGCCGAAGGAAGGTACCATTCTTACAGTAGCACGTGAGGCTGCAGTAAAGGCTGCTGAGATTGCAGAGGAATCTGCGAATCTGGAGCTTTTCTTCCGTGCCATTTTCGAGCATGCTGAGAAGACACTTGCCCGCACACCGGAAATGCTTCCTGTCCTGAAAGAAGCAGGTGTAGTAGACTCAGGCGGACAGGGACTTCTGGAAGTTTTCCGTGGTGCATTTGATGGTTATCTTGGAAAAGAAATCGACTATTCTGCATTTGAGAAAGTATCTTCCGGTCCGGCAGTGACCAGGATTTCCCAGCAGGCAGAAGCAGATATCAAATTTGGATATTGCACGGAGTTCATCATTCTTTTGAACAAGCCTCTTCCGGACGAGGAGCTTCACAGCTTCAAGGAGTTCCTTACATCAATTGGTGATTCCATTGTACTGGTAGCAGATGATGAAATCGTGAAGGTACATGTACACACCAATCATCCTGGCCAGGCATTCGAGAAAGCGCTTACCTACGGTGCACTTTCCCGCATGAAGATTGATAACATGCGTGAGGAACACCAGGAGAAGCTGATCAAGGATGCCGAGAAGCTTGCACGGGAGCAGGAAGAACAGGAGAAGAAGGAAGCTGCTGTGAAAGCCGCCAAAGAGCATAAGAAATACGGATTTATCAGTGTTTCCGTCGGAGAAGGACTCTCCACCCTGTTTAAAGAGCTGAATGTAGATTATATCATCGAGGGCGGTCAGACCATGAACCCAAGTACAGAGGACATGCTCAATGCCATCGCTGAAGTAAATGCAGATACTATTTATATTTTCCCGAATAATAAGAATATTGTACTTGCTGCAAACCAGGCGAGAGACCTTACCGAGGACAAAGAGATCGTGGTAGTTCCTACCAAGACGATTCCGCAGGGAATCACAGCTCTGATCAGCTTCCAGCCGGAAATGAACGGAGAAGAGAATCTGGAAGCCATGATGGAGGCTGTATCCATGGTGAAGACCGGACAGGTAACATACGCAGTCCGCGACACCAGACTGGATGAGAAAGAAATCCACGAGGGCGATATTATGGGAATCGGTGATCACGGAATTCTTGCAGTAGGCAAGGGACGTGAGAATGTTGCCAAAGAGATGGTGGCAGCTATGGTAGACGAGGATTCTGAGGTGATCAGCATTTACTACGGTGCTGAGACCACAGAAGAGGATGCCGAGAGCCTTGCTGCAGAGCTGGAGGAAGCATATCCGGACTGCGAAGTAGAGGTAAATATGGGTGGACAGCCGATTTATTATTACATTATTTCTGTTGAGTAATGAATGTTACTGTTCACTGATAACGTTCCGCGAGGTGTTTTTTGTGAACAAAGTTCACAGAAAACCCGAGAATTAAGTTTGCGTAGCAAACGCTACTTCTTGTGCTTGTCACAAGAAGGTTCGTTTTTCTGTGCATCGCGAAGCGCGTTACTGGTCACGGAGTGAACAGTAACTAATGAATAGCTGCAGGGCGGCGAGTGATAAAGAGATGGAAGACAGGGTGGAAGATTTCCGCCCTGTCTTCTTTAACAATAAACATAGGCTCATTGGTAATATTAAGTTTTTTGCGCACCGTGAAGCTGTTATTGAGTTCGAAGTGGTTAGCATGTGCAAAGTGAAATAAGTATGGAAAATTGGCAGTCTTTGTTGTAAAATAATGAGAACGCTTTTCGGGCAAATGAAGAAAGACCCGGAAACAGAGATGAATGGTCAGAAAGAGGGGAAAAACAGTGGCAAAGCTTCTTCGGGAACTAAAAGGAGTAGGAGAAAAGACGGAAAAACTATTTCAGAAGATCGGTATCACCACAACAGATGACCTGCTCCATTACTATCCAAGAAATTACGACTCATATGAGGCACCGGAGGAAATTGGTTCTTTGAAGGAGAACTCCGTGGTGTCTGTTCGTGGAACTGTCACTGCCGGAGTCTATGTAAACAGGATTCGTAATCTCCAGGTGATCTCCGTCACTGTGGCAGATACCACCGGAAGACTTCCTGTGGTATGGTTTAATGCCCCCTACTTAAAAAATACCCTGAAAAAAGGCAGCTGCTTCATTTTCCGCGGCAAAATCTCCAGAAAAAAAGGTCACCTGGAGATGGAGCATCCGGAGATTTTTACTCCGGCGGCTTATGAGGAAATCCTTCACAGCATGCAGCCCATATACGGACTTACTGCAGGGCTTACAAACAAACTGATAATCAAGCTGATGCACCAGATCCTGGATGAACAGAGCCTGCAGACAGAATTTCTCCCAGATGAGATTAAGGAATTTTATCACCTGGCAGATGATAATTATGCCATCTCTACTGTCCATTTTCCAGGCAATATGCAGGAACTTCTGGCGGCGCGAAAACGCCTTGTGTTTGACGAATTTCTTTTGTTTATTCTGGCAGTACAGATCTTGAAGGGAAAAACAGAAGAAGCTCCCAATGCTTTTCCCATGAAGCCGGTATGGACCACAGAACAGGTTATGGAAGGTCTTCCTTATCATCTGACAAAGGCACAGCTAAACGCCTGGCATGAGATCGAAAGAGACCTTTGCGGGCATACCCTTATGTCCCGGCTGGTTCAGGGCGACGTTGGAAGCGGAAAAACGATTCTGGCTTTTCTGGCAATGATCCTTACTGTGGAAAATGGCTATCAGGCAGCATTGATGGTGCCCACAGAGGTACTTGCAAATCAGCATTTTGAAGCATTTACGAAATTGATGGAGGAACAGGAGATTTCATCCTGCCATCCGGTTCTTCTTACTGGCTCAACCACCCAGAAAGAGAAAAGAAGAATCTATGGAGAAATTGCATCCGGGGAGGCAAATGTGATCATTGGAACTCACGCCCTGATCCAGGAAAAAGTGGTGTACGAGAATCTTGGTCTTGTGATCACTGATGAGCAGCATCGCTTTGGCGTGAAGCAAAGAGAGGCGCTGACCACCAGGGGAAATGCACCGCATGTGCTGGTTATGAGTGCCACTCCCATCCCCAGAACTCTTGCAATCATTGTATACGGGGATCTGGATATTTCCATTATAGATGAGCTTCCTGCCATGCGTCTCCCGATTAAGAACTGTGTAGTTGGCACATCTTATCGCCCGAAAGCCTACTCCTTTATAGAAAGGCAGGTGCGGGAAGGGCGCCAGGCATATGTGATTTGCCCTATGGTAGAAGAAAGTGAGGGGGCAGACGGGGAAAACGTGACGGACTATACAGCACGGCTGAGGGAGATTTTCCCATCAGACATCACCATTGGAATGCTCCATGGAAAAATGAAGCCCAAGGAAAAGAACGGGATCATGGAACAGTTTGCAAGGGGAGAAATCCAGGTGCTGGTGTCTACTACAGTAGTGGAAGTAGGTGTAAATGTGCCAAATGCTACGGTGATGATGGTAGAAAATGCAGAGCGGTTCGGACTTGCACAGCTCCATCAGCTGAGAGGGCGTGTTGGACGTGGAGCGTATCAGTCTTACTGTATTTTTATGCAGGGAAATGAAGAGGAAGAGACCTCCAGAAGACTGGAGATTTTGAATAAATCGAATGATGGATTTTTTATAGCAGGGGAGGATCTGAAGCTTCGGGGACCGGGAGATCTGTTTGGAATCCGTCAGAGCGGACAGCTGGAGTTCCGGATCGGAGATATTTATCAGGATTCAGATGTACTGAAAGCTGCCAGTGACGCCGCAGGAGGAATTCTGGAGCTTGACAGGGAGCTGGAGCTGCCCCAGCACGAAAAATTGAAAGAAAGATTGAATGCTTATATGAAATATGACCTTGAGAACCTTGGATTGTAAGGTTTTACAGGGAAATAGATGACGAAAAAAATAAGAAAATCCATCCTTTTTTTGGTAATAACTGTGCAAGAAAACAAAAATTATCAGGATTTTAAGATTTGTACCCGAGGATTTCCTGAAATTAACAGGTTTTGTTTGTATACTTTTACCTATGAATTCAGAGAAATGGTTTGTCAAGGGGGATTTTATCAGAACTTGCAAAAAAAATTGATTCGTAGTATTCTATCATAGAAGCGAAAACGAAGATTATATTCACCGTCAAGGAGGCTATTATAATGGCTACGAAGAGAACTACAAAAAAGGCAGAAACAATGGCGGCCAAGAAGGCTGCTAAGACTGTGGCTGAGGTTAAAGCTACAGCTGCAGCAGAGGTAAAGGCTGAGCCAAGTAAGGCAGAGGCTGTTAAGACAGCTGTTGTTGAGACTGTGAAAGCAGCTACAGAGACTGTTAAGGCTGCTACTGAGAGCGTTAAAGAGACTGCGAAAGAGGCTGTTAAGGAGACTGCAAAGGCTCCGGCTAAGACAGCTGGGAAGGCAGAGGCTAAGAAGCCTGCTGTTAGAAGAACTGCTAAGAAGGCGGCTGTTGCAGCAGAGGAGATTTTTATTCAGTATGCAGGCAAGGAATTCACTACTAAGGATGTAGTAGCAAATGTGAAAAAGGCCTGGACAGAGATGACCGGAAAGAAAGAAGAAGATATCCAGGATATTAAAGTTTACGTTAAGACTGAAGAGAATAAGGCATATTATGTAGTAAACGGTGAAGCAGAGGGACATTACGTAGAGCTGTAATTTCCCCTATATGAATGGCTTCAGGGAGTGTGTGAGTGCGTTCCCTGAAGCCTTTTTTGATTTCGAGGGACGTGAGAGGAAGTGAGTGCCGTCTGGGGGCGGTGCCGAAATGGGGTGTCTGGCTCCGCCGCCTAGTGATCTATAAAATTGCAAACTCGCCCTTGCAGGGCTCAGACAGTGCAATTTTATAGATCGCTATGCTCGCCAGACGCCCCATTTCGGCAATGCCCCCAGACGGCACCCACTTCCTCTCACTGGTTACTGGGAAGGGACGGCGGCTGCAGGCAGCGCCTGGGGATAGGATAATTGTATAGGTGGGAAGGTGCAAGATGGGATCGGGGGATGGAGAGCTTGCGTGCGGGCAGCGCCTGGGGGAGGATAATTGTGTAAGTGGGAAGGTGCAAGATGGGATCGGGAAATGGAGAGCTTGTGTGCAGGGCAGTGCTTAGTGTGGGGAAATAAATTGCTGGACAAAAGGGGGTAAATAGGATAAAATATTTAGATATAGACAGGAGTAGCCCCTTGATTTGACAAGGGGTCTTTTTATGAAAGGAATAAAGTATGTTTAATGAAATTGATTTCAGTAAGATAGATACGAGTATTACACCGCCTCAGGATGATACAGAGCGTCAGTATTATTATATGGCGAAGCTGGCTGAGATGGTGGCTTTGAGGGAGCGGGAGCTGGGACGGCGGATTACTTATTGTCTGCAGACGTTTGGGTGTCAGATGAATGAGAAGCAATCTGAGGTTGTCGCAGGGATTATGGATGAGATTGGTTTTAAGAGACAGGAAACAGAGGATGCGGATGTTGTGATTTATAATACCTGTACGGTTCGTGAGAATGCCAATCTTAAGGTGTATGGTCGCCTTGGTAAGTTGCATAGTCTGAAGAAGTCTAATCCGGATATGAAGATTGCTTTGTTTGGGTGTATGATGCAGGAGAAGCAGGTTGTGGATAAGATCCAGAAGGATTATCCATTTGTCAATCTGGTGTTTGGAACCCATAATATTTTTAAGTTTGCAGAGCTGTTTTATGAGATGGAGAATCGTGACAGCCAGCTGATCGATATCTGGGAGGGTACGGATAAGATCGTGGAGGAGCTGCCTACAGAGCGTAATTATTCTTTTAAGTCCGGTGTGAATATTATGTTTGGATGTAATAATTTCTGCAGTTATTGCATTGTGCCTTATGTAAGAGGGCGTGAAAGAAGCCGTGAGCCGGAGGCGATTGTGAAAGAGATAGAGGCTCTGGTGGCGGATGGCGTTACAGAGGTTATGCTTCTGGGACAGAATGTAAACTCTTATGGAAAGACTTTGAAGGATCCGGTGACTTTTGCACAGCTTCTTGAGAAGGTGGAGCAGATCGAGGGGCTGAAGAGAATCCGGTTTATGACTTCTCATCCGAAGGATCTATCTGATGAGCTGATCGAATATATGAGTAAGAGCAGGAAGGTGTGCCATCATCTGCATCTGCCTATGCAGTCTGGCAGCAGCCGTATCCTGAAGATCATGAACCGGCATTATGATAAGGAGAAGTATCTGGGACTGGTGGAGAAAATCCGTACAGCGGTGCCGGATATTTCCCTGACTACAGATATTATTGTAGGTTTCCCGGGTGAAACTGAGGAGGATTTTCAGGAAACTCTGGATGTAGTGGAGAAATCTGATTTTGATACTGCATTTACCTTTATCTATTCCAAGAGAAGCGGCACTCCTGCGGCGAAGATGGAGGATCAGGTTCCAGAGGATGTGGTGAAGGATCGTTTTGACCGCCTTCTAAAGCTGGTTCAGGAGAAAGGAAGAGAAGTCTCTTCCAGATTCCAGGGCGAGGTTCAGGAAGTTCTTGTTGAGACGGAGAGCAAGGAAAAGGGTATTTTCACAGGAAGAACCCAGTATAATCTGCTGGTTCATTTTCCAGGAACCCCGGATCTTCTTGGCAAGTATGTGAATGTGCGTCTGGATACCTGTAAAGGCTTCTATTACATGGGAACAAGAGTGGAGGATTAAAGCACCTGCCGAATCGTTACAAAAGATTTATATATCAGATTTTTTTATTCTGTAATCCTGACTATGAATAAAAAGCAATATTTGGCAAAAAGGCTACTGTCACTTCGTGACCAGTAACACGCTTTGCGATGCGCAGAAATCATGCATTCGCATGATTTCGTGCTGAGATTCCCGGACTTCCTGTGAACTTTGTTCGCAAAAAACACCTTGCGGAACGTTACCATTGAACCGTAAAGTAAAAAGCGCAAATAATATAAATAATTACAAAAAAGGTTGCATTTTTGTGATAAATAGTGCAATATTATTATATTGAACACTCGTGGGAAAGGCGGCACCTGTAATGGTTAAAGGGCTGTGCAGGAAATTTAATGCATTGTTGAGGAAAGAAGCAGTTCATGAGAATGAGCCTCAGCGTATATTGTTCCTTCTCAGAATTATATTGTTGATTCTGGGACTTTATTTTCTGATCATTCCGTTAGTATTCTGCATTGTGGGACCGAAGACAGAGGTCTGGACAGGATATATTTTCGCAGCAATGTCGGTTGCTGCTTTTTATGCAACATACCGGTTGAAGGTACACACCAGTGTGCTTGTCTGCAGTAGTCTGCAGCTGGCATGGGTGATTGTGTTTGTTATTCTCTATGGATGGGACTGCGGTATTCAGCATCTGATGTTTGAGATGCTGGTACTGGTATATTTTGCTGTCTACAATTCTCTTGTGTATAAGGTCAGCTATACAGTAGTTCTGTTCGCAGTACGATTCAGCCTGTTTTTGTACTGCAGGGTAAATATTTCTGTTTTTGCCCTGACAGAAACGGCTACAGTTGTATTACAGATCATAAATACCATTGTGACGTTTGTGCTTATGGCTGTAGCGTGCAGTATGTTCAGCTCCAATGTGGAATCTGCGGAGAAGAAGCTGGTGCTGTATAATGAGCAGTTGAAGAAACAGGCAGGGACCGATCCGCTGACAGGTTTGTGGAACCGCCGTCAGATGATACAGTACATTACGGAGAAGCGCAGGAAAGAGCCTGTTATGGCGTTTACCATTGGTATGGGCGATATTGATTTCTTTAAGAGAATTAATGACCACTGGGGACATGACTGCGGAGATGCGGTACTGGTATGGATCACACAGCACATGAGCCGGGAATTGGGTGAGCATGCCAAATTGTGCCGCTGGGGAGGCGAAGAATTCATCTTCTTTTTCCCGGATATGAACGGAGACGAAGTATGCCTTATGCTCAACACTCTTCGCATGAAGCTGGGCAACGATCTGTTTGACTGGAGGGGAGAATGGATTCCGGTTACTATGACGTTTGGCGTGGAGGAGAATGATTTCAAGTCCAATATAGACACCTTGCTGAAAAATGTGGATGCGAAACTTTATATGGGCAAAGAACAGGGAAGAGACCGGGTGATCTATTAAACTCACCGGGTCTTTTGTCGAATTAACAACAGTAATAAGCAGGAGAATAAAACTTGTATGTATACAGTTGAAGAAATAAAAAATAAAGTAAAAACAGGAACCTGGACAAAAGAGGATGTGGCACGCTGTGTGGAGGAGCTGAAGCAGATATCGGATTTTACTGTTTATACAGAAGAAATCTATTATATAAGTTATGGGATTTTTGCCTATAATTTTCGGGAATATGCCTATCCTCTGATCGAAATCTGCCGGGAGGCCGGAGTTCACATGGAGCGTTCCAAGGAGAAATCCAGACTTTATCTTGCCCTGGTAAGACTTTATTTCTGCCTTGGTTTTCCCCCGAAGATTGTGGAATATGGCCTGAAATATGCCAATTCCGGATTTACCTTAAGATCCCCTCTGAAATCTGTTTATAACACTATCGTAGCCGCTTTTTCAGACTGTGGACTGTTTTTTGAGGCGGATTTTTATCTGGAGAAAATGATGGATATTTCCAGACTGGATCCCTGTGACAGCAGTGTGGATTTCTGGAATTCGGATACTTTAAATGAGCTGGTCTATTATGACAGCAAGGTTTACGTGAAGCTGGGCATGGGAGATGTTGCAGGCGCGGAGCAGGCGGCAGTGGATATGCAGGCGATTCTTACAGAACGGGAGATTCCTGAAGATGGCAGAGCCTTTTTCCTGCTTCAGAAGGAATTTACGGACTTGTATCTTCGCCTTTACCAGCAAAAAGACAAGGCGGTCATTGCGGAAGAATTTAACAGCTATATGAAGAAAATGGAAGCCGGGGAGGGTGCCAGGGATACCTTAAGCTTCTGCGTCTGCTATTTCGGAGAGTTCCTTCAGGTAATGGCGGAGGAAGAACGCTGGGACGATATTATACGTATTGGCAGCTACATTAAGAATGCCCGGAATTTCAGCGGAAGCTTCTGTCCGGTTTATAAGCTTATGCGCACGGCTGCATACGGAAGTGACCGGGAAGAGCTTCGGAGACAGATACCGGAATTCGAGAGAATGTATCTGGAGTCTCTGGAGCAGGAGAAGGAGAATTACGACCAGATGGTACGTCTCCTTACCCGTGAGGAGCTTCGGATTGAACGCCTGAAGGTGTCCATGGAGAAGGATGCCCTTACCGGCTGTCTGAACCGTGCGGCTTTTGACCACAACAGCAAGCGCTTTATGAAGAATCATAAGAAGGGCAGCCTTGTATTTATTGACCTGGATTATCTGAAGCTGATCAATGACTGCTATGGCCATGAAAACGGAGACCGTTACCTGGTGTGTTTTGCAGAGAATATGAAGTGTGCTATGGACAGGCAGGATCTTCTGTACCGGTATGCAGGAGATGAGTTCCTTATTTTGTCTGCACTGGAGCCGGAGCAGATACAGGAACGGCTAAACGAAATTCTGGAAAAGAGCCCGATCCATTTTGATATTAACGGAGAAATCCGCAACATCAGCTTTTCCTATGGCATTGTGGCATTTGAGGAAAAAAAGGGAAAAATCGCAGATTTGGTGAAGGAAGCGGATCAAAGAATGTATCAGTGCAAGAGCCGGAATCATGAGCGTATTTCCAAAAGAGGTGCGGCGGAATGATCACGCGGGAAAATATTATTCATTTTTACACCAAATACAAAGAAAATCTGAAGACGGAAGATCAGATTCAGGAGAATCTGCTGAAGGCAGAAGACCAGGAGGCGTGGATCGAAAATCTGAAGAACAAATCCAGAATGATGCGCAGGCTTTACATTGAGAATGAGGCACTTCTGAATCTGTATATCCGCCCCTTCCTTGACGGGGAGGCGAGCCTGAACGAGGAACTGGCGAGAGAATTTCTGCATCAGATCCGCATGGCCGATGAGGAGGGCTATGAGGATAACCTTGCCATGCTGGAAATTCTGGAGCTTCTGGATGGATATTTTCAGAAAAGTGATGATCTGGACTCTTATATCTGGACCCTGAATCTTCTGGGAAATTTTTATAACCGTCCCTTCAGTGATGAAGATGGAAAGAAAGGAGCCATGTATTTTGACAGACTGCGGGCACTTTCTTCCAGATATTTTGAGATTGAGGATTTTGACGTAAGGAAGCGAATCCTTTTTTCCTATTATAATTTTCCGATCGTGTTGATGAACTTTAACCTGGACACGTCCAAGGAGCTTTTGCAGTACATTGATGAGGCACTGGAATTTTATAATGATGAGAAAGTCCGGGAATTAGACGGAGAGAGGTTTGATTTTGATGAACTGATCGAAGAACTGAATTATGATCTTCTTGGAAATTCAGTCCTGAGATTTACCGTGAGGGAGATTGATCCGAAGCTTCTTTCCAGAGCATCCCGGGTTCTGGAAGAATATTATCAGCGTGAGCTTGAGAAGAATCCGGAGCCCTACGAAATGTTGGATGAAATATACTGTAATTATAAGTCCTGTCTGTTCTATCAGGGGAAGATAACCTGCACAGAGCTTCTGGAGGATTATCGGAAATTCTGTGAACACAGTATGGAGCATGACGATCTGGACAGCCAGGAGGGAGTGTCTTTTTCTGACAGCCGCTATTTTCAGGTTGCGATCAACCATCTGCCGACGATTTTGGAATTGTTGGAGAAATATGCGGATGAATATCACGGAGCACCAGATCTCCGTGATTTTTGTGTATCCAATTATGTGCATGCTATTCGCAGGCTGTCCAGGACAGAAAACGATACCTTTGTGAATGATGTAGTATGGCGTTCTCTCAGGGATGTGTTGAAATATATTACCGGAGATGAAATAAACACCCTGGTTCTTATGCAGATCATGGTAAGCCGGGATGAAGGCACTGCCATGCACAGTGCAATGGTGGAGCAGATTGCCAGGCGAATTCTGAATGTAGTGATGAAAAAGCGGCCGGAGCTTCTGATTGGAACCTTTGGTTATGAGAATGTGGTGGAAGTGCTGGAAAATCAGGAGACGATTCTGGACTATGTTTCCCAGTCTGCACAGCTTCTGGATATTGGAATGATCAGACTTGCATCTATTGTGAACAAGCAGTCACGGCAGCTGACACAAAGGGAAAAGAATGGTATTTTCAGCCATCCCTGTGAAGGGGCTAAATTCGTCGAGGAGATTCCGGCTCTTCGCAAATATCGGGATGCTGTTCTGGGACATCACAAATCCTGGGATGGAAAAATAGGATATCCGGCAGATTTTGACAATACCAGGTCAAATGAGCGTATTCTTATTGAAATACTGCATATCAGCGATTGTCTGGATGCAGCCACTGACTTTGTGGGACGAAGCTATAAGAATGCCAAGAAGCTGGAACAGGTAGCGGAGGAGTTTTCCTGGGGAAAGGGTTCTGTTTATTGTCCGGAGCTGGTGGAGTTTCTGGAAGAGGACAAAGAACTGCAGGCAGATCTCAGATATCTGCTGGGAGCGGGACGCATCCGTACCTGTTATTCGGTATATGGCAAGGCAGTAGATCAAACTGAAATAGAAGAGAGCAGGTTGTTCACAGATATTGAAAACTGGGAAGCCAGCAGCCGGAAGCAAAGTGATGAAGAGGGAGATACGATTCTCGATTTCCTTCACAAAAGCGGAAACGAGAGCCGTCAGCTTCTTGGAGCACTGGCAAGGAATTCTCTGATCATTTTGTATGTGGATATGATGTCTGGCGAATACAAGGTATACTACCGCGGAAACCAGAGACTTCTGGATAAAAAGATTCCGGACGGTTATTATGGAGACTTCCTGAAAGAATATCTGGCGCCAAACTGCGAACCGGGTGATTGGGAAAAAGTACGGCTGAAAATCAGACTGTCAGAGCTTTCCCATATATTTCTGGAGCAGGAGGGCAGCTATGAGTGTGAAGCCCGGATCAGGGCAAAAGATGCTTACCGCTGGGTGCGGTTCCAGTTTATCTGTCTGGACGAGGAAAATGTTATGCCTGGCATGATGACTGTGATCGCGACAGATGTTCAGGAAAGCCACAGCAGAAATGAACAGCTGATGAACAGTCTGAAGGAGGCATATCAGTCTGCAGAAGAGGCAAACAAGGCAAAAAGCATTTTCCTCAGCAGTATGTCCCATGACATCCGCACTCCTATGAATGGAATACTTGGTATGACCCAGATCGCCATGAATCATCTGAACGATCCTGCGCGTATTCTGGATTGTCTTCAGAAGATCGACGATTCTTCCAGACACCTTCTGGAGCTGATCAATGAGGTTCTGGATATGTCGAAAATTGAGAGTGGGGATACGACGCTTCATGAGGAACCACTGTACCTGAGCAAAACCATGAAAATTGTGGATGGAGTATGCCGTCAGGCAGCTGTTGATAAACAACAGATTTTCGATATGGATATAGAAGAAATCCGGGACGATCATGTGCTGGCAGATCCGGTAAGACTCAGGCAGGTTTTGATCAATCTGATTTCAAATGGAGTGAAGTACACGCCTGAGCATGGATGTGTGCAGGTAAAGGTAACCCAGGGCAATAGCTTTGCAGAGGGCAAAGCAAGATATTCTTTTGTGGTGAAGGATAATGGAATCGGAATGTCGGAAGAATTTCAGAAGAAGCTGTTTGAGCCTTTTTCCCGTGAAGATAACAGCATGACAAATGCTACCCAGGGAACAGGACTGGGACTTTCTATTGCCAAGTCTATTATTGCGCAGATGGGTGGAAGTATTGAGGTAAAGAGCATTCAGGGAAAAGGTACGACGTTTCTTGTGCGGCTGGATCTGAAGCTTGTGGGAGAAGAGAAGGAGGCTGACCAGGCCTTACTGGCAGCAGAGGCTGGTGAAGAGAAGGAAAAGGATCCGGGCTTTTTGAAGGGTCGCAGGATCATGCTGGTGGAGGACAATGAGCTGAACCGGGAGATTGCTTACGAGCTTTTGTCCGAATCCGGTCTGATCGTGGATGTGGCAGAGAATGGACAGGAGGCGATCAAGCTTCTTGGAACCCGGCCGGAGAATTATTATGAACTGATCTTCATGGATATTCAGATGCCGGTGATGAATGGTTATGAGGCCACGGCAAATATCCGTGCAGGAAAGAGCGATTACTGGAAAAATATTCCGGTGATCGCCATGACCGCAAATGTGTTCCAGGAGGATGAGAGCCGGGCTGCAGAGTGTGGGATGAGTGATTATGTGACTAAGCCAATTGACATGAATGTGATTTATTCTGTCCTTGAAAAATGGCTTCGAGGACAGAAAGGATGATGTGAGCCAGTACCTGCCAGAGCTTTTTATATACTCTGGCGGCAGACCGGAAGGGACTTCCGGTGGTGCTGGCATATGGATGAGGGAGCGATAGAGTTGAGTAAGAATAAGTACGAAATTGATATGTGTAACGGAACCATTATGGACAAGCTGGTTTCTTTTGCCATTCCGCTGATGGTTTCCGGAATTCTGCAGCTGATGTTCAATGCTGTGGATATTATTGTGGTGGGACGGTTTTCCGGCAGTCAGGCCCTGGCAGCAGTTGGTTCTACTACCGCTTTGATCAATGTATTTACCAATCTTTTTATTGGTGTTTCACTGGGAGCTAATGTACTGGCTGCCAGGTTCTATGCGGCAGGTAAGGCGAAGGAGATGTCGGAAACGGTACATACGTCTGTTACACTGGCTTTGGTCAGTGGTGTGGCGATGGCTGCTGTAGGACTTGTTTTTTCAAGATGGGCACTGGAGGTTATGGGAACGCCTGCGGATGTGATTGACCAGTCCACTTTGTATATGAGGATTTATTTCCTGGGAATGCCGTTTTTTATGCTTTATAACTATGGCGCAGCTATTCTGCGTGCGGTAGGGGATACCAGGCGTCCGCTGATGTTCCTGGTCGTGGCTGGTGTGACCAACGCGGTGCTGAATATGATTCTGGTGATCGTGTTTCATCTGGGTGTTGCAGGTGTTGCCATTGCGACCATTATTTCCCAGCTGATTTCCTGTATTCTGGTTCTTAGATGTCTGTATATGACGGACAGCAGTTATCAGCTTCGTTTTTCCAGATTGTGCATGAAGAAATTTTATCTGGTACAGATTTTCCAGGTGGGAATACCGGCAGGAGTGCAGAGTACGGTTATTAACATTTCCAATGCGCTTTTGCAGTCTTCTGTAAATTCCTTTGGTTCCACTGCTATGGCTGGTTATACGGCGGCGAATAATATTCTGGGATTTTTGTATGCGTCTGTAAATGCGGTCACGCAGGCCTGTATGAGCTTTACCAGCCAGAATTATGGCGTTGGGAAATATAAACGTATGGACAGAGTGCTGCTGGACTGCGGAATCCTGTCCTTTGTGATCGCCCTTGTGCTGGGATGCGGCTCTTACATGTGTGGCGGTGAGATCCTGAAGGTTTACACAGAGGATCCGGAGGTTATCCGATGCGGTGTGGAAATTCTTTCCATCACCACAGTGCCCTATTTCTTATGTGGAATCATGGATCTTTTTCCTGGCGCTCTCCGGGGAATGGGACATTCCGGTGTGCCTATGATCCTTTCTATTATCGGTACGGTTGGTACTAGAATTGTGTGGATCTTCTGGATATTCCCACAGCACAGAAGCCTGTACACCTTGTTTATTTCCTATCCGGCATCCTGGTTCATTACCATTGTGTTGCAGGTGATCTGCTTTGTGTTTGTGAGACGGACGGTGCATGGACAGCTGAAGGGTACCGGGAAAGCGGCGTGATGGAAAGAAAGAAGAGAAATGTTATAATATGTTTCTGAAACGGGTAAGAGCCAGGGAAAGCGAAACGCTTCCCTGGCTCATTTTTAGCTTCCGTTCCCTCTGAGCTTCACGAAAGATAATAATGGAAAATGACATAATTGGGTAAGTGTGAATGATTTAATAATTCGGCTGGGCTAACTTCCTCCCATTAAAGTTAGTGCAGGCGATTATTTGTGTGGGCATTTGGCGTAGGTGCGTGTGCCAACATAATCCATGATGACAAGGTGATTGCACTTTTGACAGATTTTTGCAGTGTAAGTTTTAACGACACAGCCACCGTTGCTTTGAGGATAATGTAAATCTGAATAACCTGATTTAAAATCGTGAGTGCATATAAGGGCACGTGGTTCTAAATCTGATTCATTAACTGAGATATTTTCATGGCTTTCTGTTTCGAAATAAATATTTGAATATTCGAATATGTTATCTTGAGATTCAGTATCAATAAATGAAGCATCTACAGGAATAATGACAGAATCAGCAACTTCCGTCGTCTGCATCGGCGCATATCCAAACACCGTAGTCCCACTCAAAAACACAGATGCCAATATTGCCGCAGCAGTACCAATTTTACTGGCTTTCCTATTCTTCATCATAATAAATTCCACTCTCCTTTTCATCGTATGTTTGGCCCCCAACAAGTTGTTTTTCCAGACTACAGGAACCTGTCTGTTTCTTGCGGAAAGATTCACGAGAGCGACTGCGTAGGCTTTTCTCTCCTCCGTGGTGAAACCTTCAGTGGCGGCTTGATCTGCAATATTTTCGGAAAAGCTGGTGTAAAGCAGAAGCGTAAGCAATGTTAACGGATTATAAAAATGAAGGCAAATGGCTAACAGGCAGAGCAGCTTTACAGCTGAGTCATGGCGGCGCAGGTGCGAGTATTCATGCCGCATAATCATTTCTGACAATCTGGAATCCTCAAGGCTCTCCGGCGCGACAATGAAAGGTTTCAGGAAACCTATAGTATAAGGAGAACCAATAAGGGGAGAAATACGGTATTCTACATCCCCGATTCCAGGTAAGAAACAAGTTCTTTTCTCAGTAATCTTTTTCAGCTTTCGCGTGAGCCGGTGATACTTTATGATTTCGTAGATACTGAAGCCTGATATAAAAAATAGCCAGCATAATCCAATCATAAGAATCCAGTCGGACATCCATAATGAGATTCCGTGATAAGAAATTGATCCTTTGTCATCAAAATTGATGTAATAAGAGATGTTTGCAAGAGCATCTGTTCTTCTCAAAACATCTGTTGGCATCAGATATTTAACCACCTGAAACGGTATCAAATACCCCGCCAGACTCAGAAACACCAGGTTCCAGCCAAGCCGGTATGAAAATTTTTTCCTTTGGAGAAGCAATAGCAGGAGACAGATGATCAGTGGCACTGTTCCTGCTATGCTCATACAGATTAAAAGCATGCAAGTCCCTCACTTAAAATTTGTCAATAAAATCCAGCAAGTCCTTCTGATCTTCTTCGCTGAGATCGGAATCTTCGGCAAAGGCACAGAACAGACAGGTAAGTGAATTTTTAAAGCTCTGGAAATCAGAATCTCCAGAATCCCTGCAGCTGGTCTGGCGATTTTTTATCAGCTCCTTCATCGCATTCCGGAACAACAGGTTCTTCTTATCAAGCTTTCGTCTAAGCTGCAAACAGTGTACGAAGAGACCTAAGGTTACCAGAGGAAGGCTAAAGGATAACAGAATTGCTTTCGCCAGGTAAAAGGCAGCAGCCGGCTGATCCAAATTCGGAATTCCGTTCATCATGCAGATCAGCAGCGAGCATCCGGTGACGATCACAAAGAGAACGCCGGATAAGGTTAAAATTATTTTTTTCATTGAGTACCTCCTCATTCTACGTAGAGCGGGAATTCAGAAATAATTTTGTTTTCTGCTCCCTTCACTATATATACGAAAACCAGAGAAAGAAATAACACGAAATCTGAAAAAATTTTTGGAAATTTTTCAGATAAGATAAATTTATGGTATACTTACAGAGAAATTGAGAGAAATCACAGGTCTGATATCATATCAGATATTGGAAAGACATTTCCTGACAGTGTGTAAAAATCAACACTTTGTTAGGAAATGGTCAAATAATCATAGAAGGAGAACAATCATGCCAAAATTTCTGATCATCGACGGCTCCTCCATGCTGTCCACATCCTATTACGGAAATCTTCCCAAATCTATCCTTTTCGCAAAGACAGACGAGGAAAAAGAGAGACACTATCCGGAAATCCTGCACACCTCCGATGGAAAATACACAAATGCCATGTTCACCATGCTTCGCACCCTTCTGGCTGTCTATAAGAAGGTAAAGCCGGAATACGTGGCATTTACCTTTGACATGACAAGAGATACTTTCCGCCGCACCCAGCTTGGCGCCGATTTTTACAAAGCCAATCGCAAGGAGACTGCCCAGCCATTAAAAGAACAGTTTATTCAGATGGAAGAGCTTCTGAAAGCAATCGGTTGTCCGGTATTTATGAGCCAGGACTATGAGGCTGACGATTATGCGGCATCTCTTGTGGAGAAATTCCAGGGCCCGGATCTGCAGACTTATGTGCTTACCAAGGATCACGATTATTTTCAGCTGGTAAGCGAATATACCCGCATGTGGCGTGTTGTTACGAAGGATAAGCTGGAGAACTTAAAGGATGCATATGGCCTGTTTGGAAAAGAGGCTTACGAGGAACTCCCTTCTAATGTATTTGAATATACACCGGAAATTGTCTGTTCTGAGGAAGGGGTATATCCGGAACAGATTCCTGTGCTTCTGGCGATCACTGGAGATCCAGGCGATGGAATTCCAGGCTGTAAGGGCGTTTCCTCAGCAGCAGCGCCGCTTGTAGCAGAATATAAAACCCTGGACGCGATCTATGAAGCAATTGAGGACTGCGAAGACGTGGCAAAGAAAGAAAAGGAACTGAATACTTTCTGGAAAGAAAACCTTGGAATAGGCAGAAGCCCTCTGAAAGCACTGAAAACAAATAAAGAGATGGTATACTTAAGCGAACAGCTGGCAACTATGAAACATGACATTGAGATAAAAGAAAGCCTGGAAGATATGCGGCTTCATATTAATGCAGAAGAACTGATCAGACAGTTAAAGCGCTACGAAATGAACAGTATTTTGACGGAATATGAAAAAACACTAAAATAGTCAAAATGTAAAGAAAACACTTAATTGTCAGAAAAAAGAGAAAATATCAGAAAAATACAAATGGGTGTGGGTAATGTGTGCTTATTTGCACAAAATACATAAATTATTCACAAAACACTTGCCTAAAACGGAGTAATACGCTATAATTTCCCCATACTACTTATTGATCAATTTCAATAAATTTAATTCATGGAGGGAAATGTATGAAGAAAGATTTGAAAACACTCAATAAGTCTGTTGCCATTGCAATTGCAGCGGCAATGACCGCAACTTCCGCACCGACACCACTTCTGGCGTCAGATTTTACAGATGGAGGAGATTTCGTATCTGAGTCTCCGGCAGCGGAAGCGGACACCACAGAGGAAGCTACTGTAGAGGCAGATGGCTTCGGAGATGAAGCCGCAGTGGCAGCTGTTACCGAGGAGGGCTTCGGTGACAGTGAGGCAGTTGCAGACGCAGAAGAGAGCGGAAGCACCGACGAGGTTGCTGCTTTTGATGCAGAGGCACCTGGCAAGATCGGACATGTTGCATTTGATGAGGAGGATAAGAATGTTCTTACCTGGTATGCAGACCAGAAGGCAGATGAATACCAGATCCGTGTAACAGACGGAGAGTACACTTACCGCTACTATTATAATGCAAGCGAGCCAGAGACCGGTTATCCGTCCACAGTCAACTTAAGCTATAGTCTTACAAATCTTACCATGCAGCCGTTCAAGGTTGACGCAGAAGGAAACCTTGTATACAAACCAGATGGTAAAGACGGATATATTGCAGGTCTTGAGAATGGCAAGACATACAAGGTTTCCGTTCGCGCCGTAAACCGTAACAGCGCAGATGGAACTGTTGCATATGGTGAATGGTCTGACGCTGTAGATTATACCTACGCAAAGAAGGTCGCTGAGCCGAAGAGTGTGACAATTTATGCAGCTGAAAGAAAGAATCAGATTCAGGTATCCGGCGAGAACCAGAACCTCGAGGTTTCCATTAAGGATGAAGCTGGAAATGAATATTATTCTTATGCATATGGAGCAAAGGAACCCTCCTATGTAACTACTTCAGGTAACTGGCTCAATTTCTATGAGAATTACGGTTATCTGCTTAAAAAGAACGACACCACAGGTCTTTATGAAGTCGCTTCTGATGCAGACGGAAAATATATCGGTGCTTTCCAGAAAGGCAAGAAATATACCGTTAAAGTCCGTGCATATACGGGCTCCGGCGACGAGAAGAAGGTAGGCGACTGGTCCAATGAGCTGGTTGTAGAAGCAGACGACAGCGGCAGTCTTGTACCAGAGAAGACCGGTAATTTCAAATACAACGATGAATATGAATATGTAAGCTGGAACCGTATCCAGAATACATATGTATCCCAGTACGAAGTTGAAGTAGATGGAAAAGTTGCCTTTACAACAGATTCCAATTATTCCTATCCAAACTTCTATTTAGGAAGAACCTACGGAGAGTTCAAATTTGAAAGAGGTAAAACCTATACCATCCGTGTCCGCGGAATTAATTACAGATATGAGAATGGTGCAAACAAGAAGCAGGAAGGTGAATGGTCTGACGCTTATACAGTAACTTATAAAGCTGTAGATACAAGCCTGAAGAAAGTCTCCGGTGTAACAGCTTCTTCTTATGTTCTCAGCTGGAATCCGGATAAGAATGCAGACAGCTATGAGATTAAGATTACAGACGAAGCTGGACGTGAGTACTTTGAGTCACTGGCATCCGATCGGAAGAGTGGCAGGTATACCAGAGTAAGCGGCACCAGATATTCCTTTGATGAGTCTGATTATAGAACTTATACAAGTGTAGACGGAGTTCTGGAACCTGTTATTTATCCGGCTACCGGTCAGCCTGTTTATGCATTTGAAGACGGAAAGACCTATAATCTTTCTGTTCGTGCCGTTAAGATCGGAGAGGATGGTAAGGAAGTATACGGAGACTGGTCCAATGCATTTGCATACAAAGTAACCGCTTCAGATGCAGGTACCAGTGAGAAGCCTGCAGCTGTTTCCGGTGTAAATGTAAACACAGAGGCTAGTGAGCCAACCTTGCGTTGGAACGCACTTGACAATGTAAACCGCTATGAAATCCTTGTAAAAGATTCTGCCGGCCGTGAATACGTGAGCTCAGCTTCTCTGAAGGATGACGGAACTGTTGATAAGACCTACTACAGCGTCGGACGCGGTAATTTCCCAAGTGTTTCCCTGTCAGAGCTTAAAGATGAAGATTTGTATACATATACAACAGATCCTAAGGTTTCATTTGACCGTGTAAGAGATGAGAAGGGCGATCCGATCAAAGCAATGGCTCCTGGAGAATCCTATGCCTTCCAGGTACGTGCAGTACGCACTTATACCGTTGATACAGACGGAAAGAAAGTCACAAAGACCGTAGAAGGCGACTGGTCAGCACCGTCCGCTGCATTTACAGTAGATGCTCTTCAGCCGATCACAGATCTTCAGTATGTAAAAGCTGACGATGAGTACTATTATTTCACATACAGTGCAAAGGTTGATTTAGACAGCGTATGGTATCAGATCGCAACAGGCGCAGAATTTACTACTGCAACTATGGTAAGTGACTGGAGCAGCTTCTATTATGATGGCTCAGCTGGTTCTGCGAAACTGAAGATCAGCAAAAACAACAGTAATCTGGAAGCAGGAAAAACCTATTATGTTCGTGCAGTGAGCAGTGCAGACAGACCGGAAGAGGAAGAGGTTGCAAAACTGAAACCTGCAGCTGTCTCCTTCTCTACAGATGCAGAAAAGGCACCTAAGAATGTAACTGGCTTAGAGATGTATAAAGAATCTGCAAACAGCTTCAAATTCCGTTTTGACGCTGTTCTGGAAGAGGGCGACTCTTATGAGCTCCAGTACACAGATAAGGCACAGCCTTCCGAAGAGGACTGGGTAACAGC